>JAIOQK010000284.1 GCA_021413425.1 Mycobacterium sp. | reverse complement strand
CGCCTACCGCAAGGCGATGCGGGCGACATCGGTGGATGAGGTGATCTTCACCGACTACGAAAACTACGCGCCGGCATATGGCGCGCCGACACCGTGGGTGATCACCCCGATTGGTGACGGCTCCGGCATACACGGCGCACTGGCTCTGCAACTGTCCTCCGAGGGCATCAACAATGTGATGACCGGCGAGCGCGGTTGGGAGGACGAGGGCCTGGGCAAGACCGGTGAGACCTATCTGGCCGGGCGGGACATGCTGATGCGTTCGGTGTCTCGCAAGTTGCTCGTTGATCCCGAGCAGTTCGTCGCCGATGTGGTGGCGAACGGAACGCCGCAGGAGGTCGCCAGGCGCGAGGTGGAAGTCGGCGACAGTGTGCTGCTGCAGCCGGTCCGCACGACTGCCGTCGAAATGGCACTGGCCGGCCAGTCGGGGGTCACCACCGCCACGACCTATCTCGGGCCGACCGCGCTGGTTGCCTACGAGCCGCTGAAGGTTCCCGGCCTGGAGTGGGTGGTCGTGGCCAAGATCGACCGCTCGGAGGCGTTTGCCCCGGTCAACTCGTTCGCCCGCAACATCGCGTTGTCCACCGGGGCGATCGTGCTCGCGGTGTGCCTGCTGGCGCTGCTGTTCAGCCGGATTCTGACCAGGCCGGTCAAGGAGTTGGTCGCTGCGGTACAGCGGGTCAGCGGCGGCGAACTCGGCATCACGGTTCCCGTCACCTCCCGCGACGAGTTCGGCGAGTTGGCTTCGTCGTTCAACGACATGAGCGCGAGCCTGCAGACCAAACAGGAACTGATCGACGCCCAGCGGGCAGAGAACGATGAGCTGTTGACGAGCCTGATGCCCGAGACGGTCGCCCGTCGCTACCGGGAGGGGGAGCAGAACATCAACACCGAGCACCGCGACGTCTCGGTGGTCTACGCCCAGCTACTGGGGTTCGACGAGTTCTCCCGGTCGCTGCCCGGTGAGGAGTCGGTGGCGATGCTCAACTCGCTGGTGGAGGCGTTCGGCGGTGCCGCCGAGCGGCACGGCGTCGAGCAGGTGCGCAGCATGCAGGACAACGGGCTGCTGGCCACCTGTGGACTGGTCGTGCCGCGGGTTGACCACGCAAGCCGGACCATCGCGTTCGCCAAGGAGCTCACCGAGATCATTGAGCGGTTCAATGACCAGCACGGCGCCGAGCTGTCCATCCGGGTCGGCATCGACAGCGGGCCGGTGACCAGCGGACTGGTCGGCGAGCGTTCGACTATCTACGCGCTGTGGGGTGAGGCGGTCGACCTGGCTCACCGGGTGCACGCCGCGACCCGCTCAGCAGGCATCTTCGTCAGCGACCGGGTACACGATGCGGTGGTGGGCATCTACCCGTTCGTCGAGGCGGGGACCATCACCGGCGAGGCGGGATCCGAGACGGTGTGGCGGCTCGACGTAGACGTCCGGCAAGCGGCGTGACGCCAACCGCAATGAGCACCATCACGAACCAGCCGTGGTTCTGGCCGTCCCTGATCGTCGTCATCGGTTTGCCGCTGGCGCTTCTGATCCTCAACGAGCTGCATGGACTGCTCGTACGCCGCGGTAGCGGATACGCCAAACCGATTGCGCTGCTGCGGAACTGGTTGCTTCCCGCCGCCGCCGTCTACCTGCTGATCGACCAGCTCAACCACGGCGGCCAGGAGGTCGGCGGGCCCGCCACCTGGACGAAGATCGCAGCCACCGTCGTCGGCTTCGTGATCATGCTGGTATTGCTGTCCGGTGCCAACGCCGCACTGTTCGGCGAGGCCCGCGCCGGCAGTTGGCGCGACCGGCTTCCCGGCATCTTCGTCGACCTGGGCCGTCTGATTCTCATCATCCTCGGCATCGGCCTGCTTCTGTCATGGGTGTGGGGAGCCAACATCGGTGGCCTCATCACCGCCGTCGGCGTGACGTCCATCGTCATCGGCCTCGCAGTGCAGAGCGCCGTCGGTCCCGTCATCTCCGGGCTTTTGCTCCTTTTCGAGCAGCCGTTCCGTATCGGCGACTGGCTCGACACCAAGTTCGGCAAGGGCCGTGTGGTGGAGGTGAATTGGCGCGCGGTGCACATCGACACCGAGAACGGCCTGCAGATCGTGCCGAACGCCGCTCTGGCCGGCGATTCCTTCGTCAATCTGAGCCGGACCACCGCGCCCTACTACAAAGCGAAGACCGCGCTGACCTTCGCCGCCGACGATCCGCCCGGGGAGGTCAAGGCGGCACTGCTCGCCGTCGCCGAGGCACTGCCGGCCAAACTCGCCGGAGTACCGGCTACCGTCGTTGCACTCGGCGCCGGCAGCTACCGGGTGTCGGTGCCGATTGCCACCCCTGCCGATGACAGCGCGGCCACCACCATGCTGACGCACCGCGCCTGGTACGCCGCCCAACGGGCGGGACTGCACCTCGATGCGGTGAAGTCGGGACGCAGAGAGAAACGCGCCTACATCGCCGAGCACATCGGTGTGATCGGCGCGTCGCTGGGGCTGGGACCGGATGCGATCGCCAGCATGCTGGCCGGGGCCCGCCTGCTGCCGTATGCCGAAGGTGAGATCGTCCAGCCGGTCAACAGCATTCCCGCCGGCGTCGGCTTCATCACCGCCGGCGCGGTCGGAATGGTCGTCACCACCGAGGACGGCCGGACTTTGTCACTGGGCGAACTCACCGCCGGCGACTACATCGGCGGAACGTCGCTGACCCGCCAGAGGATGATCACCGGAGTCATCGCGCTCACCGATGCGACACTGGTGTCGGTGTCGCGGGATGCGATGAACAAGGTTGTGCAGCAGGACCATCGGCTCGCGCGGCAGATCGGCGAGGTGATTGAACTCCGCCGGCGCAGCGCACGTGAGGCGCTCTCCGAGGCTGCGCAGGGCCTGCGCTAGCCGCACCGTGCCACTGGGCTGCCGCAGCGGTGCGAGGCGGCCCGCATCCAGCGGAGCAGGATTCCCGCCCTGATGAGCCCAGTGTGTAGCAAAAACATCAGCCCGCCGCTTCCGGTGGGTACTGAGAGAAACACCCCTCATAAAAGCTGGTTCTCTCAGTGCCGCCAGAAAGCCACGGGCCGACGTAGCAAAGTATAGCAGGGGGTCGGCCCGCCGCGCAGGGGGGGATAGCACGACGGGCCGACGCTCCATTGTCATACGAACGAATTACAAAGACCCGTTCTGGGGGGCGTGTCGCCCGGTATTCCGCCGCCAGGAGACGCGTGGTCTCTTTTCGTTCCCCGAGTGCCGTTCGCTGTCATACCGTGAGCGCACGCAATTACCGAAAGGAATTTCATGGGTGCATCGCGGTACGTCGGACGCATCGGAGGGCTTGCGGTAGCCCTGGGTGTTGGTGCGGCGCTGACCGCGGGGCACGCAGCGACCGCCCGGGCCGACGACACCGGCTCCGCATCCGGCCCCGGCCCGTCGTCAACGGCGAAAGCCGGCACCGGCGGTAAAGCCGCCAAGGCCGCGAGGGTGGTGGCCGGACGCACAGCCCCGCGGCCGGCGTCATCAGTCAAGGCCGGGCAGCACGGGTCCGCGCCGGCCGCGGCACCGGCTGCAGCATCCGAAGCCCGGTCGAATCGGCCCGGCCGTGCGGTCGCACTCGACCGGATCGCCGCGCAACAGTCGGCGTCGGCGACGGCCGCAGCCGGCACAACGGCGCCCAATCAGCAGGGCGACCCATCGGGGATCATCGGACTTCTGACCGCACTGCGCCGCGAGTTCTTCAACGCCTCACCGACGATCACCCCCGTCATCGCGGGCCAAACCACCAGTGCAACCGGGCAGGCGGTGATCACCGGAAACTTCGGAGTGGCCGACGCCGACGGGGACACGCTCTACTACACCTACATCGGCGATCCGCAGAACGGCGGCACGCTGGAGGTCGATCAGGCCAGCGGGGACTTCGTCTACACCGCGCCGGCGTCGATGAACGCCCTCGGCGGCTTCGACCAGTTCAACATCGTCGTCGACGATCAGACCCCCGGAACGTTTCCGCACTTCCACGGCATCGTCGACCTGCTGTCCTACCTACCCGTCGTCGGACCGCAGATCGTCAACAACCTGCAGCTGCTCGGGCTGGCCACGCCCTACACCGACTCGGTACCGGCGCGGGTGGCGATCACCGTCGAGCCCACCCAACCGGCGGCGCCCATCACCGGGGATGCGGCGGTGCTGTCTGCGGCCCCGATCGCCGCCGAGGACGGATGGCAGCGCTACGTCCTGACGCCCGACGGATGCTCGGAGGGGCAGCCCTGCGTAGTGCGCCCGGTCAGCCTCTACTACAAGAACGACGGCGTCACTATCGGCGACAACGGTGAGATCACCTTGACGTACGGCCTGGGATCGCAGGCGCCCATGGTGATCCTCGACTACGGGCAGGACGTCGGCGGCTTCACCCGCTTCAGCTACTACGGGGCGACACCGAACCTGCTGCAAGCGTCCTACAGCGAGTCGCTGTCCAATCTGACCGCCATCGGCGATGGGGCGCTGAGCTCGGCGCTGCTCGCCAACTCCGGTGACCCGTGGACGTTCCAGATCGTCCCCATCCTCGGAAACGGCTCCTGGCAGGGCAGCCAGCTGCAGGGCGGCTTCCGATACCAGCGGATCGTCCTGAATCTGCCCGGCACCGTGACGCTGACCAACATTCTCACCGAGATGACCGCCCCGCTGCGGTCGCCGGAGGAGTACTCGGGCAAATTCCTGTCCAACTCCGACATCATCAACCGAATTTGGTACGCCGGCGCCTACACGATCAACCTCGACGAAATTCCCGCCGGAACGCCGGGATTCAATGGTCCCTATCCGCTGACGATCCTCGGTGAGGCGGCCAAACGCGACCGCGCGATCTGGGCCGGCGACCTGCTCAGCGCCGGCATCACCCTGCACGACGTGTTCGGAGCCGACGGGGACGCGGTGGCCCGCAACAGCCTGCAGATCATGGCGGACAATCCTGTCGCGGAATTCATCTTCGAGTTAGTCAGCCTGCCCTTCCCCGTACCTTCGGATCTCTCCACTCCCGGGCCCGCGCCCGGAGTCTGCAGCGGAGTCGCCAAGGGCGGCTGCGAATTCTGGGGCGCCAGCTACTCGATGGCGCTCGCGCAGAACATGGGTACGTACTACAAGCTCACCGGCGATACCGAATTCGTCCGGCAGAACTGGGAAGCGGTGCAGCGCGCCGTCGCCTACGGCAATTCGCTGATCAACCCGACCAGCGGACTTGTCGATGTACCGCAGATCGCCAGCATCGACTGGAGTGTGGACGGCAGGGCGGTGGGCCAGGTGGCCTCCACCAACATGGTCGCCTACGACAGCCTTGCCAACGCGGCGATTCTCGCGGCGGCGATCGGGGACACCGTCTCAGCGGCGCAGTACGCGGCCCAGGCCGCCGCCCTGAAGGCCTCGATCAACGACAACCTGTGGAACCCCGATCTCGGCGCGTACGACGCCTCAACGGACAGGCGCGGTTACGTCGTTCAGGACGCCAACGCCTGGGCGGTGTACTACGGGGTGGCCGACGCGGAGCAGTCCGCGCAGATCGTCGCGACCATGGCCGACACCCTGACCACCGACTTCGGTCTGCGCGCCGCGGAGGAAGGTATCAGCGGATATCCGCAGATCGTGTCCCCGTTCGTCGGAAGCTTCAGCCTCCCCGCCAACTATCTGGCCAACCGACCGGATCTGGCGATGGACCAGATGCTGGCCACCTGGGGTTACATGGCCGGCACCGATGCCGGCAGCACCACCTGGGAACGGATCCGCCTGCCCGGGGGCAACCTGTCCGGCTCGATTCCGTACCTGTTCGGCGACTCCGCGTCGCACGCCTGGGGCACCGGCGCCACCTCGTCACTGTCGGACTTCGTCGTCGGTATCAGGCCGACGTCGGTCGCCTACGGCACCTGGCAGGTCAAACCGTTCCCTCAGGAGCTCCAGTGGGCACAGGGACGGGTGCCCGCGGGTGACGGTGTGATCTCATCGCGGTGGGAGTTGGGCGACAACGTCTTCCGCCTGACCGTCGAGGCGCCGAACGGCACCACCGGAACTGTCGCGGTACCCACACTGGGTGCGACCCGCGTGATCTACCGCGACGGTGTAATGGTCTGGGACGGCACCGCGGCCGTCAACGGCGCCGTCGCCACCTCCACTGCCGATGGCTACATCGCGTTCAGCGGTATCACCGGATCGCACACCTGGGCGTGGTCGTCCTAAGCCCGTAACCCGCTCAATCAGCCGCCCGGGTGAGTCGCGAGGCGCAGCACCTCGGCCAGGGCGGCTGCCCGGGTATCGGTGAACACGTCCTCGAGCAGCATCGGTCGCCCGTCCGGCCCGGCCAGCGGCACCCGCCAGTTCGGGTACTCGTCGGTGGTGCCGGGCTGGTTCTGGGTACGCCGTTCGCCGACCGCATCGGTCAACGCCAGCGCCAGCAGCCGCGACGGGGTACGACCCAGGTACCGGTGGAGCGCCAGGATGAGCTCATCGTCGTCGATACCGCCGGCGGTGGCATCGGTGTCGTGGCCCAGCAGTCCCACCCGGCGAAGTTCGGCGACCCAGGCCTGTTGCTCAGCACGGTGGTCGTCGAGCTCCTCTGATGCCGGACGGGTCAACAGTCCCAACTCGTGGCGCAACCGGACGTGCTCACCGGCCAGGTAGCCCGGCGTCGGAGGCAGATCGTGAGTAGTGACTGAGGACAGACACAACTCCCGCCACCGCTCGGCCTGCAGCGGTCCGCGGCTGGCGGTGTCGACCTCGAACCACAGGATGGACGTCCCCAGCAGCCCGCGCTCCCGCAGATAGTCGCGGACCCACGGTTCCACGGTGCCCAGGTCCTCGCCGACCACCACCGCGCCGGCCCGATAGGCCTCCAGTGCCACGATGCCGATCATCGCGTCGTGGTCGTAACGCACGTAGGTGCCCTCGGTGGGCGCGGCCCCCTCGGGAATCCACCACAACCGGAACAATCCGATGATGTGGTCGATGCGGACCCCTCCGGCATGCCGCAGAACCGCTTGGATGAGCGCTCGAAAGGGTTGGTAACCAAGCGCTTCGAGCTGATCGGGTCGCCACGGTGGCTGTGACCAGTCCTGACCGAGCTGGTTGAACTCATCGGGAGGGGCTCCGGCGGTGACCCCCAGTGCCAGTACGTTCTGTAGTGCCCAACTGTCCGCACCAGTGGGATGCACTCCGACGGCGAGGTCGGCCATGATGCCCAGCGCCATCCCGGTCCGCACAGCCTGCGCCTGGGCGTTTGCCAGTTGCTCGTCAAGTTGCCACTGCAGCCAGCGGTGGAAATCAACTGCGGTGGAATGCGTTTCGGCAAAGCTAATGACCGCGGGACTGTCGGGGTGCCGCAGATTCTTGGGCCACCGCCGCCAATCGCCGCCATGTTTCTCAGCCAGCGCGCACCAAGTCGCGAAATCGTCGAGCGCCGCACCCTCCCGCTGTTTGTATGCCGTGAATGCGAGTTCGCGGCCCGCCGAACGCCGGACGCGGTACACGAGCTTGCACGCCGCACGCTTGGCCTCCCAGGCGTGATCGCGGTCGATCACATCGGATTCGGCCGCCCGAGTCGCCACCGCCCGGTGCAGCTTGCGAACCCGTCCGCGGCCGGACATGTCTGCGAACTCGTCCACCGCCTCCACCCGCAAGTACAGCGGGTTGACGAACCGCCGCGAGGTGGGCAGATAGGGGGAGGGCTCCATCGGCTTCGTGGGGGCGGCGGCGTGCAACGGGTTCACCAGCACGTAGTCGGCCCCGTGCTGGGAGCCCGCCCAGACCGCGAGGTCGGCGAGATCGGTGAGATCGCCGATGCCCCACGACCCGTTGGAGCGGACGCTGTAAAGCTGGGTTGCCAGACCCCAGGCGCGCCGGGCTCCCATCCGGCCCGGCAGACCGAGCCACGACGGGGTGACGATCACCATGGTGTCCGACTCGGCGGAGCCGGAACGAAGGTGCAGCCTGTGGTACCCGAGCGGCAGGTCGGACGGCAGCACGAAAGTCGCTTCGCCGACCAGACGCCCGTCCAGGTTGAACGGTGCAGTGAAGTTCTCCGCCTGGCGGACACCTGAGCGCACGGTGCCGTCCTCCAGCCGGATCCACACGTGCGCCGGATCACCATGGTCGACATGGACCCAGAACGAGGTCTCAACCCCGGAGCGGGCGATGACCGTCGGCGGTAAGGCGTGCGACCAGTACCGGCGGTCAGCATCGGAAAGTGCCGCGACACAGTCATCTTCGGTTTCGGCCCGCACACCCAACGCCGCCAGCACCGCCACCACCGTCGACTGGCTTACCGCTATCTCGCGGCCGCTCCAATCGAAATAGGCAGTGGCTACCCCGAACCTATCGGCGAGCGTGGACAGCGACGTCATGGCCGTTATCTTGCTCCGTGACCCCGGTCCGCGCGGGCTAAACCGCCTGCGGTTCGGCTCACCCCGCCGCGCCGGACAACTCGATGACGAGCACGCCGGCGATGATCAATCCAATGCCCGCGACCATGACCCTGGTCAGCGGTTCGGAGAACAACACCCTGGCCAGCACGGCGACCAACGCCACCCCGCACGCCGACCACACGCCGTAGGCGATCCCGACGGGCATGCCCAGGCTCAGCGTCAGCCAGAGCAGGCCGAACGAGGTCACGTAGCCGATCAGCACCGGAGCGATCCACTTCCGCTTGCGGAAGCCGTCGGATGCGCGCAGCCCCAGCGTCGAGAACACCTCGATCAGGATCGCCCCGGCCAGCGCCAGCCAGCTCACGCGTCGTTCCGATCGGGCGCGGGCGACCCCAACTGCACCAGCAACACCCCACCGATGATCAGGCCGATACCGATCACCACCGCCACGGTGAAGGGATCGTCGAACAGCACAGAACCGGCGACGGCCGTGACGGCGGTACCCAGAGCGCCCCAGATGCCGTAGGCAACCCCCACCGGCATACCCGCCCGCAGGACCTGGCTGAGGAGGTAGAAGGACACCGTGTAGCCGACCACCACCGCAATCAGCCACAGCCTGTGGTCCTGTGACGCCCGCAGCGACAGGGTGCCGGTCACCTCGGTCACGATCGCGCCCAGCAGCAGCGCCCAACTCCGCTTCACCCGTGCGCCTTTTCCCTCGAGAGGACCCCCATTAGGACCAAGGTCGCCACGATAGCCACGGCTAGACTTCCGTCCATGGATCGGGTGTCCGAGGTGCTGTCGGCGATGCCGTCACCGATGCGCGATCCCGTGCTGTTCGCCATCCCGTTCTTCGTGCTGCTGCTGCTCATCGAGTGGACCGCGGCCCGCAAGCTTGAGCATCTCGATCCGCAGACCGCCGACCCGGCACCGGGCTCGTATGCCACCCGCGATGCGCGCGCGTCGATCCTGATGGGTCTGGTGTCTATCGCCACGATGGGCGCCTGGAAATTCGCGGCGCTGCTGGGCTATGCGGCGCTGTTCGCTTACGTGGCGCCCTGGCAGCTCTCGCCGCGGGACTGGTACACCTGGGTCATCGCGTTGGTCGGCGTGGACGTGTTGTTCTACGCCTACCACCGCATCGCCCACCGGGTCCGGATCATCTGGGCCACCCATCAGGCGCATCACTCCAGCCGGTACTTCAATTTCGCCACCGCGCTGCGCCAGAAGTGGAACAACAGTGGCGAACTCGTGATGTGGATTCCGCTGCCGCTATTGGGTGTTCCGCCGTGGATGGTGTTCACCAGTTTCTCGATCAGCCTGATCTACCAGTTCTGGATTCACACCGAGCACATCGGCAGGCTGCCGCGTCCAATCGAGTTCGTCTTCAACACACCCTCGCACCACCGGGTGCACCACGGTATGGA
>JAIOQK010000283.1 GCA_021413425.1 Mycobacterium sp. | reverse complement strand
CAGCGGGGAGCGCGGGGGAAGGACGATCAGAACGGCAGCCCGAGCATCCGCGTGATGCTCGGTGGTTGGAAAAGCGTGCCGAGGATGAGCCCGCCCACGCCGATCGCGACGGCGCCGCCGACGACGCCACCAACCACTTCTTCGGGCCGGGGCAACTGGGGCAGGCCCGGTGGCGGGGGCAGTCCGGGCAGCACAAGCGGGGGCAGGGCCGGCAGCGCACCGAGGGCGCTGAGTCCGGCCACGCTCGCGGCGAACTGCTCGGGGGTGGGCAGCGGGGGCAGCGCGGGAAGCGACGGCACGCCCAGCGGCGGGGCGGCGGCGGCCGCGGCGAACGCGGCCGACAGCCCGGTGAGATCCGGCGCGATCGGGATCTGCGGAAGACCCGCCGCCGCTGCGGCCGCGGCCGCGGCCGGCATGGCTGAGACCAGCGCACCCTGCAACCCGTTGAGGATGTTGGGTCCGTTGGGAGTGATGGCCGCGAAGATCAGTAGGTCGCCGATGATGATCGCGGCGGAGTTGAGCACCGAGGTCACCGCACCCACCGAGGACCCGGTGATGGACCCGGCGACGCCGGCCGCCTGAGCGTCGGCTTGGGCCTTGATCAGCGGGGCCACCAGTGCCGCCCAGTCGATCGGGGTTCCGGCCGGCAGGTCGGGGCCCGCGGGCAGCTGGAAGGCGCCGGCGGCACCGGGGGTGAACCCGGCGGCGTCGGCGTACATATTCCCCGAGGTATCGGGAGTGGAGAGATCGGCGCCCGAGTCGCCGAACCCGAACATCGACAAATCCGTCGACGACTGCTCGGGGGCCGGGGCGGGCGCGGCCGGGATGGCCGGCGGGATCGGCTTGAGGGCCACCTTGGGCGGCGGCGCAGCGGGCAGCATCAGAACGAGCAGGCCGCCGATCAGCGAGACGATCAGCGCCATGGCCGTCGCCGGCACCGCCACGCGGCGGCGTGCCTCCAGGCGCTCGTTCATGGCAGACCCTCTCGACGACGCTTGATTTCAACGTACCTGGGGTCGAAGCGCCCACAGGTTTTTCTCAGTTTAGCACGAAAGCGGCGCCCGCCCCAGGGGCGGACGCCGCGATCGTTGCAGCTCAGAGCAGTTACTTGACGATCTTCGTCACCCGGCCGGCGCCGACGGTGCGGCCACCCTCGCGGATGGCGAACCGCAGGCCCTCGTCCATGGCGACCGGCTGGATCAGCTTCACCGAGATGTCGGTGTTGTCGCCGGGCATGACCATCTCCGTACCCTCCGGCAGCGTGACCACACCGGTCACGTCGGTGGTGCGGAAGTAGAACTGCGGCCGGTAGTTGTTGAAGAACGGCGTATGGCGGCCACCCTCATCCTTGCTCAGGATGTAGACGCTGCCCTCGAAGTCGGTGTGCGGGGTGGTGGTGCCGGGCTTGACGACCACCTGTCCGCGCTCGACGTCCTCGCGCTTGACGCCACGGACCAGCAGACCGACGTTGTCGCCGGCCTGACCCTGGTCGAGCAGCTTGCGGAACATCTCCACACCGGTGACCGTGGTCTTGGTGGTCTCCGGACGGATGCCGACGATCTCGACCTCCTCGTTGACGTTGACCACGCCACGCTCCACACGACCGGTCACCACGGTGCCGCGGCCGGTGATGGTGAAGACGTCCTCGACGGGCATCAGGAACGGCTTGTCGGTGTCGCGGACCGGGTCCGGGATCGACTCGTCGACGGCGTCCATGAGCTCCTCGACGCTCTTGACCCACTTGGCATCACCTTCGAGGGCCTTCAGAGCCGACACCCGGATGACGGGTGCGTCCTCGTCGAACTCCTGGGCGGCCAGCAGCTCGCGGACCTCCAACTCGACGAGCTCGAGGAGCTCTTCGTCGTCGACCATGTCGGCCTTGTTCAGGGCGACCAGGATGTAGGGCACACCGACCTGACGGGCCAGCAGCACGTGCTCGCGGGTCTGCGGCATCGGGCCGTCCGTGGCGGCGACCACCAGGATCGCGCCGTCCATCTGGGCGGCGCCGGTGATCATGTTCTTGATGTAGTCAGCGTGGCCGGGGGCGTCGACGTGCGCGTAGTGACGCTTCTCGGTCTGGTACTCCACGTGGGAGATGTTGATCGTGATGCCGCGCTGACGCTCTTCGGGCGCATTGTCGATCTGGTCGAATGCACGCGACTCGTTCAAATCGGGGTACTTGTCGTGCAGAACCTTGGTGATAGCCGCGGTCAGCGTGGTTTTGCCGTGGTCAACGTGACCGATGGTCCCGATGTTGACGTGCGGCTTCGTCCGCTCGAACTTCGCCTTCGCCACTTCTGTGTCCTCCTGGACTTGTTGGTGCTTTGGTTAAAGCAGT
>JAIOQK010000248.1 GCA_021413425.1 Mycobacterium sp. | reverse complement strand
GGTGGTGGTCGCCTGATAGGCGACGTCGCGCACCTGACCGTCGAGCCGACCACCCCGGATGCGGAAGAACCGCTGCCCGGTGAACTGGAAGTTGTACCGCTGCATGTCGATCGACCAGCTCTTGTCACCCACGATGTAGAGACCGTCGTCCACACGGCTGATTAGATCGGCGGTGGACAGATCGTCACTGCCGGGTTGCAGCGACACATTCGCCATTCGCTGGATCGGAACATGGTGCGGTGAGTCGGCGTAGGAGCATCCGTTGGAGCGGGGATTGCCCAGCCGTTTGGCGAATACCCGGTCCAGTTGATAGCCGACGAAGAGGCCATCACGCACCAGATCCCAGCTCTGCGCGGAAACGCCCTCATCGTCGTAACCGGTTGTGGCCAAGCCGTACTCGACGGTGCGATCGGCGGTGACATTCATGATCGGTGATCCGTAGCGCATGGTGTCGAGTTTGTCCGGGGTGGCGAACGAGGTGCCGGCATAGGCGGCCTCGTAGCCGATGGCCCGGTCGTACTCGGTGGCGTGACCGATCGACTCATGGATGGTCAGCCACAGGTTGGTGGGGTCGATCACCAGGTCGGTGGGTCCGGCGCTGACACCGGGGGCCTTGGTCTTCTCGGCCAGCAGCACCGGGATCTCGGCGAGTTCTTGCGACCAGTCCCACACGTCGTCACCGTCGACGGCCTCCCACCCGCGGGCGCTCGGCGGCGCCAGTGTGCGCATCGACTCGAAGCTGCCCGCGGCGGAGTCGACGGCGACGGCGTCGAGTACGGGCATTGTCCGGACCCGCTGCTGGATGATCGATGACCCGAACGTATCGGCGTAGAAGGTTTGTTCCTTGACCGAGTTCACCATCGCCGAGACGTGGTCGACCCCATCGGCGGCCAGCAGTCTGCCCGAATACTCCTGCAGCACAGCTACTTTGTCAGCGGTGGGAATCGTGAACGGGTCGATTCGGTAGTCCGAGACCCAGGTGACATCGCGGTAGACCGGCTCGTCGGCCAACTCGATCCGCTCCGCGTTGAGTGCGGACAGCGTGACGGCCACACCCACCGCATGACGTGCCGACTCGGCGGCGACGTCCGGGGTGAGACCGGCGTGCGACGCGAAGCCCCAGGTGCCATCGACGATCACCCGCACAGCCAGCCCGATCTCACGGTCGATCACCGCGGTTTCGAGTTCACCGTCGCGCAGTTGCACGATCTCGGTGGTGATGGCGTGCACCCGCAGATCGGCGTAGCTGGCCCCGGCAGCGCGTGCCGCGGACAGCGCGGCATCGGCCAGACGGGCCAGCGGCAGGGATCTGAAGTCGTCGTCGATCGTGCGGGTCACGCGTCCCACCGTAGAGCAGACCGGCCCGCGTCAGTTGCCGCGCTGGCCCCGCCGGTTGGTCGGCTCAGAGTTGCGTTCTGCGCGGGGTTTCTTGGCGACCGGCGCCGGATCCTCGGCGTCCAGTGCCGCCGTCGCGGGGGCCGTATCCGCGGGCGCGGCGGTCGCGCTCGCAACGCGCACGCGGGCAGGGGTGAGGGTGGCGCTCGGCTTCACAGCCGCGGCGGTGGCCGCCGAACCCGCGCCGCCGCCCGGGACGGTGATCGGGCGGTTGTACCCCGCCTCGACCATCGGGCGCAGCAGCGGATCCAGCACCGGGTTGAGCAGCGGGGCCAGCGGGCCGGTCAGCGCCGTGACCAGAGGCAGTGTCGGAGTGGGTACGAACACATAGGTGATGTTCCCGGGCGTTCCATCGGCCCGATCCGGGGTGTACCGGATGTTGTTCGGGTCGTCGATGTCGACGTCGAAGTAACCGAACACATGGGTGGTCGACATCCCCACCGCGGCGTTGGCCCACGCCACCAGGTTGAACGGTCCGGTGGGCCAGTCGGCCCACCCGTCGTACTGGCGGATCACTTCGATACCCGAATACGGGGAGTCGGCGGGCAGCGGGTCAGGGTCGCGGCCGCCGAAAGTGTTCTCCGGGTTGCCGATCGACACCCACGACACCCGGTCGGGATCGGGGGCGGTGCCCGGATCGGCCGCCCAGCCACGCAGCGCCGAGTAGATGACCTGGCCACCCTGGCTGTGCCCGAACAGGGTGATCGGGGTGCCCTCGGGCAGGTCGGAGATGGCCTCGTTGACCCGGACGGCGCCGAGGTCGTTGAAAGCCTGGCCCAGCGGCATGGCGAAGTAGTCCACCGGCTGGCAGAGGTTCGGCGCGTCACAGAGGGCACCACCGAGCTGCAGCGGGGTGAAGTGGAGCAGATGCTGTAGTCCGACGACCCCACCCTCCAGGGTCAGGACGGTGGCGGCCAACGCAACCTCGGATCGGACCACCTGGGCGTGCGCATCGACCGGTGTGCCGGCCAGCAGCCCGGCGCATAGGCCTACGGACAAACTGGAGTGCAGCAGGTTCTTCATGGTTCTCCGTTAAGCAGCGGCAGGTTGGTCCGGGACAGGCGGCGGTGGCGGCGCTTGCGCGGGCGGCACCTCGGCGGCCGGTGGCGGCGCAGGTTCGGCGGGAGGTGCCGGCTCGGCGGGAGGCGCGGGCTCGACAGCTGCCGGAGGAGGAGGCGGCGGCGGAGGAGGTGCCACGGGCATGATCCCGGCGCTGTTGATCGAGAAACCTTTACCGGAGGGCGCGACGGTGCAGAGGATGTTCTGCGCACCGGCCAGGCAGGTGAAGGGGCCCAGAACCGCGGTCTCGCCATACCCGAGGGCGGGCAATCCGGTCTGGGTGTCCGAGGCGCACCTGTCGACGAGGGCGACGGCGGGGTTGATGCATGGTTCGAGCACCCCGTCGGCGAGCAGCCTCACTGTTTGCGCCCGGTCCTCGTCACTCCAGGCGCAGAAAGCACTGTCCGGCGTACCGACGGGGCTGCCGACGGTGATGGTGCACTCGATGGCCCGACTCGGCGACACGAAGGAACAGCTGGTCCCGGTGCAGTCCGGACTCTCGGCTTCGGCCTGCGGCAGCAAAGGTCCGATCGGCAGCATCGACCCGGAGACACCGGCCATGAGCACGGCTATTGCCGCCCACGTCACCGGTTTCATGGGGCCCATGCTAACCCGTGGCAATCCCGGAGCGCCACCGTGCGATGCAGGCCTCAGCCCAGGCGGATGTCCACCGCGACGGCGAGCACGCAGAGTGCTGCGACGATCGCCAGCGCCAACCAGTCGGCACGTCCGGGCCTCGAGGGCGCCGCCGAGATCTGCCCGGTGCCCCCGCGGGCGGTGATGGCATCGCCCATCTCGTCGGCGCGCCGCAGTGCCACGGTGACGCCGGCGGCCAACAGGTCCACGATCTCAGCCGCCCAGCGCCGCCGCCGCGGACTGCCATCGGACGCAACCGCCCGCGGCCGCAACCGCCGGGCGGCGTAGAGCAACCGGAACTCGTCGAGCAGCATCGGGAACGCGCGCAGCGACAACGCCAGTGCCACCGCCCAGTCATCGACCGGGACGCGCAGCGCGCGAAACGGCCGGCCCAGCGTGGCGACGGCCGGAGCGACGTCGGCGACATTCGTCGTCCACGACACCATCGCGCCCCAGCCCAGCAGAACGATCGAGAGCAGCGTGAAGCGCAGGAACTTCAGCAGCCCGCCGACCTCGAGGTCGATCACCCCCAGGGGCAGCACCGGCGCACCGCCGCCGAGCGTGGCGGTCACCGCGCCCAGCAGCAGCAGAATCCACAGCCACCGGGGAATCGAGGGCAGCACGCCCCTCGAGATGTGCGCCAGCCGCACCGTCACCGCCAGCAGCGCCGCCATCACGGCGATGGGCACCCAGCCCGGATAGAAGGCCAGAACCACTGAAACACAGAAGACCACAATGATTTTCGTGCCGGCCCACAGCTCGTGGATCACCGAGGTTCCCGGGACGGGGCGCAGCAGCACCACGGGCCGGCGCACGCGGGTGTCACTCATGACAGCACCCCGCTGTTGAGGTGAAGGATGCGCGGGCACAACTCTTAGAGGCCGGTGAAGTCATGGGAGATGACCACCACCGTGAGCCCGGTGTTGATGCGCAGGTCGGTCAGCAGGCGAAGCAGCCCGCGTTGACTGTCGGCGTCGAGACCCGCCAGCGGCTCGTCGAGGATCAGGGCCTGGGGCCAGCGGGCCAGCAGCCCGGCGATCACCACCCGCCGCATCTGTCCGCCGCTGAGCTGGTCGATGCGCCGGCGCGCCAGGGAGCCGTCGAGTCCGACCGTCGCCAGCGCCGCGGCCACCCGGCCGGTGTCGTAGGGGGAAAAGCCCGCGGCGGAGGCCACTTCGAGATCGACCCGGCTGCGCAGCAGCTGCAGCCGCGCCGCCTGGAAGGCGATCGCCACCTCCCCCACGTGTTCGTGTGCGGGGCGGCCGCGAACCAGACAGCTGCCGGAGGTGGGCGTGGTGAGCCCCGCCATGATCCACGCCAGCGTCGACTTGCCCGAGCCGTTGCCGCCGTGGATGAGCACACCGTCGCCCTCGTTGACGGTGAAGCTCACCTCGCGCAGAGCGGTTTTGGCCCACGGCGTCCCGCGCGCGTAGACGTGCGCGACGCCCTCCAGGCGCAACACCGGCGCGCCGCGGTGCTCGGCGTGACTGACGGTGGGAGCGGGAGCGGCGGAATTCTGCACCATCACCATGTTGTCCACTGACTCGCTCAGCGCGACGGTGCGGTCGGCCATCTGCGCCTCATTGTTGTAGTGCGTGATGTGCACCAGGGCCATGCCGTGCCGGTCGGTCAAGCCGGAGAGCACGCCGAGCAGGGCGTCGCGCCCCTGCTGGTCGACCATGCTGGTGATCTCATCGGCGATGAGCAGCGAGGGCTGGCGGGCCAGGGCGGCCGCCACGGCCAGGCGCTGCAACTCTCCGCCGGAGAGTCCGCCGGTGTCGCGCTCCTCCATCCCGGCCAGCCCCACCTCGCCGAGCAGCGCCGCCACGTCGGTCCGGGTGCCGGGCGGCAGCCCCCACACGACGTCATCGGCGACCCGGGTACCGAGCACCTGGCTCTCCGGGTGCTGCAGGACGACCGCGGTGCCGTCCAGCCGGCCCAGTCCGACCGCCCCGGGGCGCTCGATGCTGCCCGAGGTGGGTTTGCGGCCCGACAGCAGCAGCATCAGCGTGGTCTTGCCCGATCCGTTGGCCCCGGTGACGGCGATGTGCTCGCCGACGCCGATGGACAGGCTCAGCGGCCGCAGTGCGTCGTGGTCGGCGCCCGGATAGCGGAAGCGGGCATCGACGAGCCGCAGCGGAAGCGGCGCCACGGTGCCGCTTTCGTCGGGGGTCTCGAGCTTGTGCACGTCGGGAATGCCGCGCAGCCGGTCGAGCACCCGCGACAGCGCCCACCACCCCACCACCGACACCACCATGATGGTGAACACCGAATAGCTCATGATCAGCACCGGCCAGTACTCCAGCGCTGTGCCGAACAGGGCGCGGGTGTCCAGAGCGGACTGCCGGAACGGTTCGAACTGTGACAGCGCGGTCACCAGACCGTCGACGTTGGCGGTCATCGCCTCGAAGGTCAGGGTGCGAAGGCGGACCAGCAACATCAGCAGGCCGACGATCAGCAACCCGTTGAGCAGGCCGGCGACGACCGATACCGTGATCACCGTGATGGCGCCACCACCGCGGCGTTTGATGATGCCGGTCACCCCGCCGACGTAGGCGCAGTTGAGCACCACCATGAAGCCGCTGATGCCGCCGATCAGGAATGCGACCGTGCTCGCGGCAAACGTGGCCGCCAGCAGCACGCGAAGCCGATAGCGGTAACCGAGCAGGCCCATCGGGACCGTCACCAGCAGCGATAGGAAGCCCGCGAAGGGCACCACCACCGAGATGATCGCCAGGGCTGCGCTGAGCGCCGCCATCACAGCCGCCTGGGCCATTTCGACGGGGGTGAGCGCCCGGGACGGACGGCGGGACGACGTCGAGTCGCGAGGTTGCTGCGCCGGCGTGGTCGGCCGGGTCGACGTCATTGTTTGATTCTGCCAGTCTCCGGGCCTGGCAACTCAACGGATCACATCCAGACGGTGGCCCGGTCACTTTCGCGGGGCTGTGCCAGCCGATGTCGCGCCCCCAGCAGGTTGCCGGTGATGGTGCCGCAGATCCGGTACATCGGGATGTCGAAGACGCTGTTGTTCATCGGCTGTTCGATGAAGTGCCCGAGGCGCTCGGCGACGATGAACGTCGTCATCAGCAGCAGGCCGACGGCGATGCTGGCCGGGTGGTGACCGCTGCCGTCGAGACGGCTGAACGCCATGATCCCGAAGAACCAGGCCAGAAACTGGATGAACAGGTCGTAGTGGATCGGCACCGGCTCGTTGCGGATGCGCTCCAACCCGCTCTGGGCCGTGGCCGTACCGGTATTGGCGGTCATCAGCAGCAATCGGGCCTGCCCGTCGATGTGGCCGCCCTCGGCCAGCGCTGCGACGTCTGCGGCCTGACGGTTGAGCAGATCGGTGGAGTCGGCTCCGGCAGGATCCTCAGGCGTCAGCTCCAGCGCCGCGTCCACGGTGGGAACACCGCGCATCTCGGCCGCCAACTGCCAGCAGTACCGCACTTGGCGGCGGCGCATCCGGTCGATGATCGGGGCCATCGCCACCGAGCCGGTGTCGACCGAGGTCAGATCGTTATGGGTGGCGCGGGAGTTGATGATGACGCCACCCCACAGCGTGCGTGCCTCCCACCACCGGTTGTAGGCGGTGGTGTTGCGGAAGCCGATGAACACCGAGGCGCCGATACCCAACACCGACAGCACAGCCGCGGCGTAATCATTTTGCGCCGCGTCCGGCACCGGAATCAGCAGGCCGACGACGACCAGGATCGCCAGCAGCGTGTAGCGCAACTGCCAGATCACCAGGGCGCCGACCTTGACCGGACCCAGCCGGCCGCTGCTTCTGATCAACCGAACATGGCGGGGGCGTGGCATGCGGACATGGCCGCAATTGTCGCACCCGCAGCTAAATGCCGTTCCCGTAGCGCGCTGGTGGGCTATGAACTGACCTATGACAACAACAGCCGAGCACCTGCGCAACACGCTCGACGGACGCTGGCGCGACGTCCGCAACCAGATGCGTGCCGAGCTATCGCGGGAGATGTTCGCTCCGCACTTCACCCCCAACACCGCCATCGCCCGATCCCGGGTCAACGAACAGTTGCGGATCATGGCCGCCGCCGGGGCCGCCGAGGACGGCTTCCGCAAAGAGCACGGCGGCAACGGCGACGTCGCCGCGGCGGTGATCCGGATCGAGATGCTGGCGATGTCCGATCTGTCGCTGATGGTCAAGGCCGGCGTCCAGTGGGGCCTGTTCGGCGGGGCGATCGCCAATCTCGGCACCGAACGCCACCACGACGCCTACGTGCGCCGGTTGATGGATCTGGACCTGCTCGGCTGTTTCGCGATGACCGAGACCGGTCACGGAAGCAACGTGCAAGCGCTCGAGACCACCGCCACCTACGAGCCGGCCACCGAGGAATTCGTCATCAACTCCCCGACCCCGTCCTCACGCAAGGACTACATCGGCGGGGCAGCCGAGAGCGCCCGGGTGGCAGCCGTCTTCGCTCAGCTGATCACCGCCGGCGAAGGACACGGAGTGCACTGTTTCGTGGTGCCGATCCGCGATGAGGACGGTAATGACCTGCCCGGTGTCAGCACGTCGGACTGCGACTACAAGGGCGGACTCCCGGGGGTGGACAACGGGCGGATCATGTTCGACCACGTCCGGGTTCCGCGGGAGAACCTGCTCAACCGCTACGCCGACGTCGCAGCCGACGGCACCTACACCTCACCGATCGAGAACGAGAGCCGCCGGTTCTTCACGATGCTGGGCACGCTCGTCCGGGGCCGCGTCACCGTGGGCGGCAGCGCGGCCGCCGCCGCGCGGGTGGCCCTGGACATCGCCGTGCGATATGCCTTGATCCGCAGGCAGTTCACCGCCCCCGGCGACGATGAGAACGAGGTCTTGATCATGGACTACCTGGTGCACCAGCGCCGGCTGTTCCCGCTGATCGCACGCGCCTACGCACTGCAATTCGCCCAGAACGAGTTGCTGGCCAAACTGCACGATCTGCAGACCAGCGACGACCCCGACCCCGAGGAGCAGCGCGAACTAGATTCACGGGCGGCCGGGCTCAAGGCCGCCAACACCTGGCACGCCACCAACGCCATCCAGGAGGCGCGGGAAGCCTGCGGCGGTGCGGGATACCTGGCCGAGAACAGACTCATCGAATTGCGGGCCGACACCGACGTGTTCACCACCTTCGAAGGCGACAACCATGTGCTCACCCAGTTGGTGGCCAAGGAACTTTTGACCGCTTACGCCGACGACATCAAGGGCATGAGTCCGTTTGAGTGGGTGCGTTTCGCGGCCAACTACGCCGGCGATCGGGTGCTGAAAAGAACTGCGGCCGAGACGATCCTGCAGACGATCCTCGACACCCGCCAGGACAACGAGGAGGAAGGCAGCCTATTCAACCGCGGCACACAGCTGGCGATGCTGGAGGACCGCGAGCGGTATCTATTGTCGTCGGTGGCGCGCAGACTGCAGCGCCGCGCCAAGGATTCCTCTGCGTTCGAGTCCTTCAACGCCGTCCAGGATCACGTCATGCACACCGCGCGTGCACATGTCGACCGCATCGTGCTGGAGGCGTTCGTCGCCGGGATCGACTCGTGCGAGGACGACGATGCCCGGCGCATCCTGGAGATGCTCTGCGATCTCTACGCGCTGTCGGTGATCGATGACGATAAGGCCTGGTTCATCGAGCACAGGTTCCTGTCCACCGAGCGTGCTAAAGCCGTGACCCGCGGTATCAATGAACGATGCCGGACCCTGCGCGCCCACGCGCTGGACATGGTCGAGGGTTTCGGTGTGCCCGAGCAGTTACGCGAGGCGGAGATGCTGCACCCGGAGCGGATCGCCGCGCCGTAGAGCACCTTGCTCCCCCGGATGGACTCGAACCATAATTCCGTGTCCAGATGGGAGCACTGAATGCACCTCTAGCTGGGAGAATACCTCACCGCAGTTCACGGCAGTTATCTGTAACCGTGGGCAATTTGTGGGCACGATGTGGGCAAGCCGCAGCATCGCCCTGACCTCTTGCTGTATCGGTGGAGCTGCCGGGAATCGAACCCGCTCTGAGAATCGCCCTGAACTGGGAAAATACGTGTAGCGATGACGTGAGAGGACGTCAGAGCACGCGAAAACACCTGGGAGAACGCGAGAGTTGTTGACGGCGTCAACAGACCCAAGGCAATACGTTACGCAGCGTTGGACCATGACCGGCGCTGCTGTAAACCGCGGCGCAGACTGGCCCGCGAATCACAGAGAACCCGTTAGATCGGCGTGAAATCGAAGTAGATGTTCCCGTTCTCCGACGAGACGATCAGATTGAACTTCTGCCCGAAGTAGGGAGCAACTGCGACCTTGGTGACATCCTGAACGATCGCATCGGTCACCATCCCATTGATGATGCTGTCGATTTCTAAATTCGCCAATGTCGTCGGCGTAAACCACGATACGACGAGACCATTATCGTTAACCGAAATGTAGTTGGAGATGTCCGTGAAGATCTGGTTCCCGGTTTGCATGTTCAAGAAGGAGGCAGAACAGATTCCAACTTCGTTGTTGTTTGCGTCATACAGTGGGGCTCGTCCCGCAAGGTAGCTAGACGCTGTGGTTGTGCTGTCTGTCGCAAGGTTAGACGTCGGGATCTGGATAAAGCTCTTTGCAAAGGCGGCGATACTCAAGTTGTACGACAACGATCGTGCGATTTGCGTCCCGTTAGCACCCGCGGTGCCATTGGCGGGAGTCACGAACAAGATCTGGGCAGTGCCAGCGGCCCCTCCCGTACCACGGAAGCCGCCGGAGCCACCGGCACCGCCGTTACCGCCGCCACCCGACACCATTGAGCCGCTTCCACCGGCAGCCACATCACCGCCCACCGACTGGTTGACGGTGGTGAACGGGTCTCCGGTTCAGAAGCGCCCGGCTACCGGGGTGGCCGCACTCGCAGGCACCGTTACTCAGATGATGGTCGCTTCATCGAGCTTCAATCGAGAGGATGCCAACCGCGGGGATTGGCGTGTTCCCGACTGTCGGAGTTGCGCCTTTGGTAACGGCTCGAGAGGCACCCTGCCTGAGCGGGTGAGCGCGTTGGGCCGGCACCAGTGGCGGAGCAGGTAACGGGATCACAACCTATGACGCGTTTCTCCTACGGTCACGACGTCGCCAGCCGCAATTTCACCAATGGGTGTCCTCCGGGCGAACGCACCCATCGGTGTCAGTCGTCATCGCCTGGGGGATCCGGGATAGAAAGTTGGACTTGTTGCGTGGCGTTAATCGGTCCTTTGAGGGTGAGGAAACGGCGCGTCCAAGCCCACGGCTGGCCTTCAGCGAAACTAGGGTCGCCCTTACCCCAGTACTCAAGTTTGTAGTCGCTTGCGGTTGTTACCGAACGGCCTTCGTCTTGGGTCCATTGAATTTCGATGAGAGGCCTGTCTGGGTGAAAAGCGTTTTCGGATACCACGTACGTCTTGTACATGAAGTAGTTACCGGGAGCGGGGGCACCGGTTTGCGGGTCGGTGAAGGTGGCGAACCATGTAGCCCCTGGCTTTAGTCGGGGGCCACCATCGGCGAATTGTTCGGCCCCCGTTTGCCCAATGCGGTAGTAGGTCCAATCGACCTTGATCGACCCGCCCTGCTCCAAAAAGCCACAATCGGGTGAACACCCCTGATTCTTGATGCTCGGGTAGATGAAGGTGGCATCCGGTGTCGCGATGGAGGTGTCCACTGTTGCGGTGACGGACTGGACGCGGCTGCCGAATGGGTCGAACAGATCAAAGCCGGGGTCGTCGACATTCACGGTGAAACTGTCGGTACCGGTATAGCCCTCGTCGGGTGTGTAGGTGTAGGTGCCGTCGGGATTGATCTGCACGCTTCCGTGCGCAGGGGCAACGGTGACGGTTGAGGTCAGCGCCTCCTCCCAGGGATCAACGGTGTTCAGCGAGCCTGTCCACTGGCCGTTGGCCTCCAGAACGTCGGTGAACGTGTACGGGGTTTCCACCTGGTCGAACAGGGTGCGGCGCACCAACAGCAGCGCACCCGAGAGGAAATCGGCGATCTGGCCGGGGGGCAGGCTCGACAACCACTGATTCAGCGAGTGGAACGCGGTGATGGTCCCGCTGTGGAGTGCGGCTTGGATCGACCCGACCGGATCGGCCAGCACCGCCCCCGCGTCGTACTGCAACTGCGCAATGGCGGCGGCACGGCCCTGCGTCCGAACCTCAAGCCCGGACGCTGCGGCGGTCGGCACGCCACAGTCCACCGCCGAAGCCGCTCTACCCGATACCGCCGTAGCGCGGGGACTGACCCGCGCCGTCCGCGCCGCCACCGGGCGCGCTGCACCGGCGCGCGGCGCCCGCACCCCGGCTCCGCTTTGCACGTGAGACCGAGCGGCAGCCGGCCGAGTAACAGCTGCACCGGGCATAGCAGCGGCCCGCGCCTTACGCCCCACCCCACGCGCTGAGGTGTCAGCAGCCGGCGCCTGCGCCGACACCGCCGGCGACGCGTCACTGTCCCCGCTGTCGGCGATCGCTACCCCCAGAGCCTGGGGCCCCGCCAACGACAGCCCCAGGGCGAACGCTGCCGCCCCCACTCGAACGCCGCGACCACCTGCCATGCCAAACCCGCTTTCCCACATCAGCGCTGTTGCCTAAAATCCAGTCTCTCCGACGTCCACGCACCCACCTAGGAACCCAGGTGTTCAAGTAGGGTTCAGTACCCTCGCCCGCCCCACTCGATCCGGCCGCGCGGCAGGCCGAAGGCTCCTGTGGCACCAACCACCATCGTGGCCGAATTACCTCGGCGCCAGAGTAATTCGCTTGCCCACCACAAGCATTGCCAACATCGCGGTCGCCAGCACAAGGGAGGCCCACGCCGGAATCGTTGTGCCGAACGGGATCAACATGGCCACCGCGGATCCGACTACGAGTCGTGGCGTATTGAGCGTCTTGGTCGTGACGTATCCGAAGGCGACGCAGGCAAGCACGTAGAGGGCGAGACCACCGAAGAACGCGGCCGCGAAGCGCTGATCCAAGGAATGGACCGGGTGGGCCACAGCAGACTCCAGGCCCGCGGAGAGGACGATCACCCCCACCACAAGCGGAAAATGCAGCAGCGAGTACGCCCGACGCGCAAGCGCATTTTGCGGAACACCGGCTGGGGTGTTGATGAGGATATGCTCGGCGGCGGTGTCGGTGCCGTCGAAGTACGTCGCCCACAGGCCGGCGACGAATGCCACCCCCGTCATGGCGACGAGAAGGGTGCGACCGTTGGCATGGGCGACATCCGCACCAACTCCGATCGACAGGATGGACTCGCCCATGGCGATGATGACGATCAGGCTGTACCGCTCGGCGAAGTGCCCGGCGTTCAGCTTCCATCCGAACCGGGTGAAAACGGTCATGACGTAGTCGGCGACGATCGCCGCGACCCAGCAGACGTACCCCCAGAATCCGTCGATGAAGGAACCCGCGAACAGCAGCGTCAGCCCGACCAGACCGCTGATGGCGCTGCGGTTCACCGCCGACCGGAATACGCCGTCCTGTCTGCTCGCCAACCGACCGAGGCCCATCTGCACGAGCCGGATGACGGCATAGGCCGCCACGAAACTGAAGGCGAAGTCGTCGAAGGCGCGCGACATGGTGACAGCCATCATCAAGAACCCGCCCATGGCGGTGAATATCGCCAATCGCACGACCGCGGAATTCGGGTCGAAGTCGCTGCCGAACCAGGAGAACTCCACCCATCCGCGCCATAGCAACGCCAGGGTGATGACCCCGTCAGCGATGCCCTGCCAACCGCCCTGGGTGATCATGTAGTCGGTGCACTGGCTGAACGCCAGCGCGAAGACCACATCCAAGATCAGCTCGATCGGGGTGACGCTCTTGTCGCCGGTTCGAAGGAGCATGAATTACTTACCTGCCACATCTGTCATACGAAGAGAACTAGGCGGCGAATGCCCGATTGGTCCTCGTGTAGACCATCACAACGTGTAGGTCGAGTTCACGTCGTACACCTGGAATCTGTTGTCCCAGCTTAACTTCGACGTCAGCGACTCCAAAATGCCCGCGTGAGTTGTGATGAACCCTTGGGAACCGAGTGCCAGTGATGCGCTGAGGCCCTGTCCGGCCGCTATCGTCGTCGTCAGCGGATTCTCGTAGCCCACGCCCAGCTTGAAGAGCGACCATCCGCCGATCAGCCACCACGTCTTCGGAGTGAAGATTCCGTAGGACAGCGTGGCGTACGGAGTCAAGGTTGCCGCAACGCTGGCCCCCGTGACCTTCGTGAAGTCGCTATACTCGAGGTCCGGATACCAGCCGAAGCCGAGTCCGACGCCACGGGGCTTGGCCTGGGTGTTGTAGGTGAGTAAAACACCCGGCACCACGTAGGCGTGGGCATTCAGCTTGTCCGGGCAGTTGCTCACCCCGCAGGCCAACTGTGCGGTCAGTTCTCCGTCAACCCCCAGACCCAGAGCGACACGATCGATCCCCAGCGGACCGGGGGTGGAGAAGCCCCAGTCCACCAGATTCTGTCGCGGCACGTTGATGGTGCCGCCCTGACCCAGCTTCAAGGTCAGTGAAGGACCGGTCTCCACGGCGCCGAGTGCGGCCAGTGACCATTTGCCAGGATTCAGCTTGGCCCAGAAACCATTGGGCATGAACGCGTAGCCGTACGCGATCGCGTTGACGTCGTAGGACAGCTTCACCGAAGCGTCCAACTGCGGCCACTCCCTCTCCAGCGGAGACTTCTCGACACTCACCGCGATCGGCACGAATTGGCCATCGCACGTGTTGTTCTGAGAACACGGCGGAAGCAGGTTGGTCCCGTAGAACAGCGGGTCGTACGCCCCGCCGATGTTGGTACCCCACGTGGCTCCGTCTTTCACCGCACCCTTGGCGAAGTCGACAGCCGCCTTCAGCGTGCCGTCCTTGCCCAGACTCGGTGATGGGTCGGGCGTCGGCGGGGGGCCAACGCAGCCCTGGGGACCGCAGACGATCTGAGTCCAATCGGCCTGACCGGTCTTGCCGGTGATCAGTCCGGACCACTGCTGCACCGATCCGTTTTCCAACCCGACGACGACACCGTCGCGGGGTACGACGTTGCCCTTGTCGTCGGGGAGGTTCTGGCGGAACGGAATCAGCGTCGCGACGCTGCTCTCCCAGCCCGGGTCGTGCAGTTCCGTCCAGAAATCCTGACCGGTGTTGGAGGTCTTGCCGCTCCACAACTGCACAGACCCGTTCGCCAGCCCGACGATCACGCCGGCGACGTTGTTGACGGCCGCGGAACTGAACGTCGTCATGGACGTGACCGCAGACCCCCACCCCTTGTCGTGCAGCGGTACCACGAACGGCTTGGAACTGTCGTAGCCGACGATCAGGTCAACAGACCCCAGTCCCCCGTAGCCGACGATCAGATTCTGGTTGGTCGAGCTGGAGGTCTGGAGGTAGGGAGCCAGGGTATTAACCGGACTTCCACTGGCACCGCCGGCAATCAATTCCTTGGCGTCACGGGTGAAGGCGGGACCGCCCGATGACCGAAGGTCCCAGTAGTACACCCCACCGTTTTGCAAGCCCACCGCCACACCGTCAGCGAAGGCCGTCATCGCGGTGATCCTCCAACCCGCCGGCGCACCTTGCAGAAAAACCGGGACCCCCGGGTTCGATTCTGTGAAGAAGAGCAGGCGCGCCGGACCATTGGCCACCACGACGCCGCCCTTCACGGCCGCCATCTTCTCCACGGCTCCACACCCCGTCGACCCCTGGCAGTCACGCACGTTGGCCCAGTTGTTTTTCCATGCATCGGCGGCCTGGCCGTTGGGACCACTCCACACCCGCAGCGATCCGTCGTCCAAGCCGACGGCGACACCGTCGCCGAAGGTGGTCATACCCTTGACCGTCCGCGTTGAACCCGTGCCCCAGAGGCTGTTCTGCAGTTCGACCCAGCCGTTGGTGGCCGACCACAGCCGGACGGTCCCGTCGCTGAGGGCGACGACGAACCCGGGCGCCTTGGCCAGGACCGAGGGCTGGGTGATCACCATGGCTTCAACGGATTGGGGGATGCTCACTTCATAGGTGCCCAGGCCGCCGATCTCGCCGCCCTGGCCCCCAGTGGACTTGACGCAGTCATCACCCTTCTTCTCGATGCACCGGCTCGTCTCCGGAACGACGAACTTCGTGATGACTGTCCCCGCCTGGATACCGGTGCCGGCGATCTCCGCACCGACCGTCACGGTGCTGCCCGCACCCAGCGCGCTGACCGTCAGGACATTGCCGTCGATGCTGCCCGTGAAACTGCTCTCCACCATCGCACCGTCGGCATCCTGCAGCGGCCGATCGTAGGACACGATGCTGACCACCGAGGCCCCGTTGACAGTCGGCGCCTGCAGAAGGCTCTTGACTCCACCGGTCCACAATTCGACCGACCCGTCCTTGCGGCCGATGACGAAGGACTGTTCCAACGGGATCGACGCGGTCACCGCACTCGTTGCTTTTTCAGCAGTTACAGCGGTATTCACCGCATCGGATGTCGCCGACGTGACGGGCGAACCCGCACTGTAGGTGTAGTCCGTCTGCTGATGGTCGAACGCGTACAACCCGTACTGCTGGTAGCTGATGGCGCTGGCGGTATCAGAAAACACAGCGGCATTCTGGAAATCGATGGTGATCGGTGCCGGACTGGGGATTCCGGGACCGGCGAGTCCGTAGATGGTGCGGAAGTCGTTGTACTGCGTCTTGTACCCGGACCCGACCACATCCCACTGATCGAGAGCATCCGGTCGCGAGGCCGGATCGGCACTCAGGTTCCCGGTGAACACGTATTGCCCGTCGCTGTTTGTGCTCAACAACGCCCGCGACAGAATCAGCGCAACACTGGTGCCGTCATCGGCCGAGAAGGAGACACCCAGATCCACGCCGCCGCCGCTCTGGAGGGCTTTGGCCTCGAACTTCGGCCATAGCTGCGCCGCGTCGGCCATGCTCATCTGGCCGAGATCGCCGGTGGAGTCCATCCACGACACCTCGGTGGCCGATGTGGTGTCGGTCAGGGTGACGCTGGCCGTAGGACCCAGCCAGGTGCGGCCGACGGTGATGTAGCCGGAGGCATTGGGCAGGTATACCGCCACATCGTCGGGGAACTGCTGGCTCTGCCCGGCAGGGTCGGCGAAGGGAGTCGCCGGGGGTGGCGCACCCAACCGGACGTTCACCAAGCGGGAGGTGTTGTCGGCGAACGGAGTCAGCAGATTCAGCCCCGGCGTGTCGGATGAGACGTCCACCGTGAAGACGTCGGATCCCGCGTAGTCGGCGCCCGGGGTGTAGACGTAGAGACCGTTGGCGTCAACTTCCACGGTCCCGAACTTCGGGCCGGCGACCACGGTGTAGCGGAGAGTTCCGCCCTCGAGGTCGATCGCTCCGACACGTCCGTTGACGAGTCCGTCCGCAGAGGTGTACGAGGTAGCCCCGGTGGCCTGCGGAGCCTGGTTGAACAACTTTTGACGCACAATCAGCAGTGCGCCGGCGAGAAAGTTGCTGACGTCGTTGGCCGGCAGATCGACGAGAATGTTCTCCAGGGTGTTGAAGAAGGTCGTCTCGGCGGCTCCGATGGCGTCGCGGAGTGCCGTCAGTCCCGGCACCGAAGGTACGACGGCTACCGGGCGCGTCAGCGACGCGACAGCCGCGCCCGCCTCCGACCGACCGGTGACTGCTGAAGTCCGTCGTGGCGTAACGCGGGCAGGAAGTTGAAGCTGTGGCACGGTCTTGGCCGCCGCTGCGTCGACGGCCTCAAGCGGCAACTCGACAACGACGGGCCTGGCAGCCGGGGCTCCGACTCGGTTAGCGGTGGCCGAGGGAACCTTCGCCGGCCGTACCGCGGCAGCACCGCGAGATTGTGTCGGGACCTCTCGCTGCGCGGGCCGGCCCGCACCCAGTTGCCGGCCGGCACGGCCTGTCCGCGTCGCATCCGCGCGGCCCTCTGTCGAACCCACTGCGACCGCGGCATCACCGCTGTCACCGGTATCAGCAGCAGCAACTCCCAGAGCCTGCGGCCCCACCAACGACAACCCGAGTGCGAATGCTGCCGCCCCTGCGCGTGCACCCCACCGAATCATCGTCATCACCACTCAGTTCTGGGAGGGGGATGTGATGATGAACCCGCTGATCGAGTCGAACCAGGCCAGCGCATTCGCCATCGCCTGTAGGTAGGTCCCGCGGTGAGTGGCCGCGCCGACGACGTTGTACTGGATGTCCTGATTGCCGAAGTCCAGCTGCAAGTCGTAAATCCGCCGGCCCTGCCAGACCGGCATCACCTCGTCCTGGGCGCCGTAGTTCAACATGGTCGGGCTTGTCCACTCGACGTCGCCGGTTGTGTTGATGCGCATCAGCTGTGCGTAGGGACTCGCGTAGTAGGCCAATTCGTTCGACGAGTACTTCGGGACGATGAGTTCCCTCAGGTCGTAAGGCATGAACTCGGTCTGCTCGTTGCCGTCAACGTCGAGGTAGGTAACCGTCACGCCCTGGGTGGCCGGCAAGCCCGGAATGTCTTTGCCGAAGTCGACGGCGATGTACTGCTGGGTGTAGATACGCCGCGCGACGTCGTAGTACTTGCCGAGGAGGTCGAGTGCGTTAGTCGGCTGTCCCATGAAACCGCCCTGGGAGAAGGCCGTGTAAGCCAATGCTGCATTGAGCCATACAGCCTCGCCGGTGTGCTCAGCAGTCCAAGTCCGCGGATGGAAAATGCCGTTCTGCACGGTCAACGCGATGTCCAACGGCGCCGAGGCCATCATCGCGCCTGCCACCGTCTGCCCCTGGCTCTCCAGACTCTGCAGGAAGGCCCCAGTCTGGGTGCCGCCCGCCGACCAGCCGGCGAGGAACAGGTTGCTCTGCTGGAGATCCCGAGTTGCCAGGAGTACCTGGGCGGCATTCAGCATGTCGTTGCTCCACTGCGCGGCGCTATCGACAAGTTGGTATGCGTAATGGTCGGGAGAATTACCCAGACCGAACGGATCCGGCATGAACACCGCGTAGCCCTGTCCACCGAACTGAGCAATGTCGAACCGCGGAAAGTCATTCTCGCCCTGATCCTTTTCCGAGAAGGCTTGGGATGGAGCCGAATCCAACAGGTTGAACACTGTCGGCTGTTGCCACTCGACAACGCTGACGGGGCCGGTGATCGGAGTGAGGTTTCCTTGTCCGTCATCGGTGACCGGGAGTGCGGCGATGCCGTAGGCCGTGGTGTAGCGGCCTTGCTCGGGAATAAATGAGCGGTAGGCCACCCGGAAGAGGTCTACGGCGTCGACAGCCGGCGTGGGTGTCGGGAATACGTAGTCAGCATTGAAAGGCCATTGCGCCGGTGTCTCACTCCCCTGAGGGAAATACAGGGGCGGGCCGTAGGTACCGCCTTCCAAGCCGTTGTAGAACTCGAACTCTCCGGCGAGGATTGCGTTGAGTTGACTCGCGGTCTTGGTTCCCAGGCTTTCGAAGTGCTGGCCGATCACCACGACATGGTTGCCGTTCTCGATCAGCGGCGTGTCGATATCGCCCTCGAGGGTGTAGATCTGACTGCCGGTCCGGTCGCCGATTCCGGCGGTCGAAGACAGGTAGATCACGTCACCGACGTAGTCACGGAAGGCCGCCGAACTGATCGCCGAGCCGGAGGGGTTGCTGAGGCGGAACGTGAGGGTGTTGGTACGGTTGCCGCTGACGTAGTTGAGTTCGGTGTCCGAGCCGTTGACGACAACAGGCACGGTCGGCGTGCCGGTCACATTGACTGGACGGTCGAAGGTGACAGTCAGGGTGACGTTACTGCCGCTGATCTGAATGTCGCTGCGACCGGTGATCTGCGGTCCCATCGAGTCGACCGTGATGCTGCTGGTTTTGACCGTAGGGATGGTGTTGCTGGCCGCCAAGGTTGGATCCGCCTTGGCGACGATGCGATTGCCGAAGTCGAAGACCCGGATGCCGGTCTGCGTGCTCACCGTGCCGAGGTCGATGCCGCTTGGGTCCAACCCCTCGGCCGGAGTGGCCAGGCTGAACAGCAGGCTGCCCGTTCCTGAGCCGCTGACGTACTGCGCGTTGGACAGGACGTAGTCGATCTCGACGGGCAGCGCCACATTGGTGTTGGTGACGACGACCGGCTGGTCGAAGTTGACCACGAAGTTCATCTCGGCGCCGGTTCCGTAGGTGCCGGTGTTGGGCAGCCATACCGACGTGGCCACCGGAGCACTGGCGGGGACGGGCTCGATGAGCGACAGGGCGCGGCGGGTCAGTAGCAGCGCCCCGGAGAGGAAATCGTTGATCGGGCCGGCGGGGAAGTTGGACAGCAGGTTGGCCAGGCCGTCGAAGACTCCGTTGATCGCGTTGGTCAGTGCTGTGAGCACCGGCGTGTTCGCGCTGGCCATCTTGGCGCTCGTGGGCACCTGTGCGTTGAGCAGGCCCGCCCCGGCCGCCCAGTCAGGGAGCGTCGGAGTCACAGAACCCGCGGGCACCGCCGCGGCCGAGGGCAGCGTCACACTTCGGCCGGCTCCGACCGGTCCCGGCGCCCGCGTCGAGATTGCAGTCCCTGCCGCTGGCGAGTCATCTGCCACGGAGGGAACAGCAGGCCTAGGGTCGACGCCCGCGGACGATCCGCGGCGTGCGGGGGCGGACGCCGCCGCGGCGGACCGCGCTGACGGTGATGCGGCCGCAGCCCCAGCCCGTGGACCGCGCGGCGATCGGGTGGAGCCTGCGGCGGGCGTCGCCGATCGGGCCACTCCCCGGCCGCTGGTACCCGCCCCAGCCGCAGGGTTGGAGTCGCCCGCACTGGTGGTCGACGTCGCAGAGGTCTCCTCGCCGGTGTCGGCGGTGGCGATCCCGGCGGTGTGCGGAGCAGCGAGGATCAGGCCCAAGGCGAACACAGCAGCGCTGGTCCTGGCGGCTTTCTGGCTGAACTGATCGTCAGAAATCGACATTACGTAACCCCTGCTCGGTCTTGGAAAGCTCCTGGCTGAACAACTTCCGTCATTGCGGGCCTAAATCTCTCCGCCCCACGCCGATCTGGGTAGGAACCTCGGGGTTCAACTAGGGTTCAGTACCCCCCTCGCATCGCTGCATCAACCCCTGGGTTCAACCCGGGTTCAGTACCCTGCTCTCATCACTGCATCAACCGGACCTGGGCATCGGGTTGTCGTCGTCGATGACGGACGGCCGCAACGCGAGTGTCTCGTTGCCCAACTCGCGGCCCACGACGTCAGGGCAGACGGGGCATGGGATCTGCCGTCTCTCCTGGCCGTCGCCGAGATCGATCACCCGACGATCGTCATGATCCGGAGCGGTATCCGCGACGCCTCGTCCTTGATCAAGGTGGGCCGACGCCTCGATTCCTCGCCAAAGGTGGTGGTCTATGACTTGTCGCTCGAGCGGGAGGCGGAAATCGTGTCGATCGCCGAGGCCGGAGTCTCCGGGCTGCTTCTAAACTCGGAGTCATTCGAGCGGATGCTGGAAACGCTTCGAACCGTGGAACGCGGCCAAGCGAAGTGTTCCACCGAGGTGTCGGCGGTGTTGCTGCGGCGGGTGTACGCCTTCTCGCAAGACATCAACCCGGACGCCGGCCTCGATCGGCTCTCAGCTCGGGAAGTCGAGATTCTCCAACTGATCGCACAAGGCCTGACCAATCAGCAGATCGCATCGCGGCTCACGCTGACCCTGCAGACGGTGAAGAACCACGTCCACCGTCTGCTGAACAAGATGGAGGTTGCGTCGCGGGCTGAAGCGGTCGCCGTCTACCTCGCGAGGCAGCACGGAAACCTTCCTTGGACTCCTGTCCAACCGGGCGTTAGACCCGGGACCCGCTGAGTGCGTCCGTCTCACGGGGGAATGTGAGCAGCACCAGCGAACAGTCGTCGCCGTAGTGGCCGGCATCATCGGTAGGCAACGTCGTCACAAGTGAGTCCAGCCAGTCCGCGGATGTCGCGGCCAACGCGTTACAGCGCGCCTCGAAGTCTGCGAGTCGCGGTGACTCCCCCATCACGCCGTCGCTGTAGAGCAAGATCTTGGATCCCGGAGCGATGGCGTAACTCTCCACCGTGAACTCGCTGTCGCGGAGCATTCCCACCGGCATCCCGCCGCCCTGGGAAAGAGTGTCGACCAAGCCTCGCCCCTCGCCGGTCAGGATCAGAGGCGGTGGGTGACCCGCATTCGCGTAGCGCAACTCTCCCGTTGACAGCAGGTAAACGCCGTACCACATGGTGAAGTAGTGGCCGTCCTGTTTCTTCATGCTGAAGCGTTTGTTGAGTTCAGTGAACAGCCGATCCGGCGCCAGGAGCATCTCCTGCGGCAGCGTTCCCGATCTCAGCAGGTTGTGGATCGAGACCGACAGCAGTGCCGGTTTCACTCCATGCCCAGAGACGTCGATGATGTAAACGATGAAGTGGTCGTCGTCGACCCACGCGTAGCCAAAGGAGTCGCCACCGACCGATCGGGACGGCAGATAGCGCGATGTCGCCGAAACCGGACCCCGCATGTCATCGGGCAGAATCGACGCGATGTAGCTGGCGGCGTTGTCCAGTTCCTCATTGAGACGGTCAGCCAGCATGCGATTCTTTCGTTCACGACCGACCAGATCGTCGCCCTGGATCAGTTGGCGAACCAAGCTGGCAACAATCAGCACCAAACCGGCTACCACCACCGGTGGTTCCATAGTCGCCTCGCGGCTGAAGATGGCTACGAACACCGCGGCGATCGCCACGGGCAGCAATGGCAGCCAGAGGGAGAGCCGGCCCGGTGAGTCGTCCTGCCCCAGATCGTCAACCTGTTGGATACGTCGGCCTGCGATCAACGCCAACACGAAGAACACGATGTTCGCGAAATAGAAGACGTCAGCCAAACCCCCGACCCGATATGCCTGCGGGTCGCTGAAGTAGGACCACGCACCGTTACCCAGTGCCGAGAAAGCCAGCGCGGCGACCAACAGGCCCAAGGTCAGTCGCAACTTGGCAGGCGCCCGCACCAGGACCATCAGGCCAATGGCCAGAAGCAGGACATCGCCTGCCGGGTACGCCAACGACAGCGCGAATTCCAACGGATTGTCGGCCCCCGCTATCCAGATCGGGCCCATAACTGTGAGCCACGAGATCATGAAGAGCGACGTCGTCACAATCACGCCATCGACGATCAGCCGACTTCGGTAACGCCATGTGCCGACACTGGGAAAGAGGAGCAGCGCCACCGCGACACCGGGAACGTACAGCATGTAGAAAAGGTCAGCCCAGGACGGATACGGCACCTCGCCAACGACGCGTTCGTAGTAGGTCCACAACCACTCGGCCACCGCCCACAAGGCGAAGCCGACCGTCAACGCCAGCCAGGCGGCCCGTAACCGACCCCGGGCCGACCGCGCGGTCAGCGCTGCCAGGGGTACGTACACCAAACTCGCCACGGGAAATGTGAAGTCGGTCAGATTCTCGACAAAATCCGCATTCGGCCATCGCATAAAGACGAGCAGTGCGTAAAGGGCGATGACGACAGCACCGACAGCCGCAGCGCGCCGAATCGAAGGGTCAGATCCCCCCAGCGACGGCCTTGACACAGGCAATCCCGCCCCTCCAAACAGGAAAAATCTCTCGCTTATTTGATCACAGCGGCGGGTGCAACGCGACGAAATTCCGGTGACTACATCCGGACCGAACCTCGGGTCACAGAAACCGACTAAACGCCGCAAATTTAAAAAGCTGAAAACCGAAATCGTGAACACCGATGCGCTGGTTAGGCTCTGAGGATCCACAGAAGGGGCAGGAAAGGAGCCGCCGATGAGGAGCCGAGGCCGAGAACCCACCGAATTCCCGACCCGAATCACTGGTAACGGAGTGGTGGTTATCGCTCCTCAAGGCCGTCTTGATTTGCCCGTGGCGGCCGGTCTGCGCAAACAGCTGGTCAGCTTGGTGGAGGCGGGACACACCCGCGTCGTGGTCGACCTGTCTGCCGTGGAATTGATCGATTCCTCTGGCCTGGGCTCACTTGTGGCCGGCTTCGAGGCCGCCCGAGACAACGGCGGCGACCTCAAAATCATGGGCCCCACCGAGCAGGCGACGATGGTCATGGAACTGACGAACGTAAATCGCGTCCTGCGTGCCGTCACGTCTCCGGAAACGGCATTCGATGACCCGACCTGATTTTTGAATCAGCATGACTGCGCCTGACCACCGAGTGCTTGAGACAGTTACCGGCCCGGACCTGATGGACAAGATTCACCGGGCCCTCGCCCGATGCTGGGCGCAGCACCTCAACGTTCCCGCCTCCATCCGGATGACCGTGGCGACTGGCGTCGCCGAGATCGCCGCGAACATCGTCCAATACGCCGGAGGCGGAGGACCCGTGCTCATTCGGATGGATATTGAGGTCTCTCAGCATCGGGTCACGGTCGTGTTCACCGATGAGGGCGAACCCGCCACGGTCGACCTCGAGGCGGTAAGCACACCCGACGCGTTGGCCAAGCGGGGTCGCGGATTGGCCTTGACCACAGCCGTACTCGACGCGTTGTCGTACCGGCGCAACGGGGACCTCAATCAGTGGACGCTCGTCAGCCGGGCCTTCGGCTAGGGCACAGCCAGTTGCACGCGAAGTACTGAATCCAAGTTGAACACCGGGGTACCTGTCGGTGCTTGAACTGAGCAACCAAGGTGGTGGTTCGTACAGGTTCAAACATCGAGATGGGGACAACACGTGTCGGTATCCCTGCGATCACAGCTTCTGACCGGAACGGCTGCGGTAATCACAGCGGGTGCTGTCACCGTGAGCGCGGGGACCATGGCTGTGTCGAGTCTGCCCGTGGTCAGGGTTCCTGCGGTGGTAGATGTCGCATTGGCGGCTTATCCGTACGACTTCGACCCGCTCGGTGAAGTGATGAACACCTTGCAGAAGGCCAACCTCTACCTCTTCTCCATTACCGAAGTGCCTGTGCCCGTGCCGCCGCCGGTGCCGGCGCCAGCGATCGACTACTACGGGATCTTCCCTCATTTCCTGGCGACCGGATTCCCCATCACCACCCAGTACGCTCTCAACGCCCCGGACTACCTCAACCAGGTCGGCAATTACCTGCTGGCCGATTACGACCCGGTCGCCGATGTGCTCCCCGGAGCCGTACGCGCGTTGAACTGGGCAGCCCTCGCGCTGCCGCAGAACATCGGAATCTTCGCCAACCAATTGTTGACCGGGAACATCTATGGCGCCCTCACGACAGCGCAGTTCGCCGTTCTCAACCCCATCCAGTACGCCGCCTACCAGGTTCTCAACCTCGGCCTATACGAGTTGGGCGGCGTGGCAGCGCGCGGGGCGGCAGTGGTCACCGCCGTCGCCGAGTGGGTGCCCAAAGCGATCAGAGCACTCGCCGACGACGTCAGCGTCATCACTAATGCAGTGGTCAGCGCCGTCATAGTCACCGCGAGCACATCCCAGCAGTTCGGGCCTCTCGCCGGGTTGAACTATCTGACTCATGCGCTTCTGGGAACCAACGGCAACGACCGATTCGCCAGGGAGAACCCGACCATTCCCGATGCCCTGATCAATCAGACGATCGGGGAGGGCGGGTTCATCCAGAATTCGGTTCAGCAGTTTCAGCAATACGTGGAAGCGCCGAGCATCCGGCAGAATCTGACCGACCTGCGGGACGCGGTCGCCGAAGCGCTGGCGACTGCCGTCCCGGAGCCGGAGCCGCCGCCCTTCACCATTCAGGGCTCCTACTTCAATCCACTTCAATCCTCGATCCCCACCCCGTGGAAGCCGACGCCCTACGTGCCCCCGACTCCTGCGCGGGCCGGATCGGCGACAAAAGCCACCAAGCAGAGCGCAGAAGCTGCTCGCGCCAAATCGGCCACGACAGCCCCGAGGGTTAGTCATCGATCGCGTGAGCAGTAAACGGAGATTCAATGAAAACAACGCGGTCCTCGACGCGCGCGCCCCGGCATAGGATGCTGCCTGTTGTCATCTGGCTGCAGGCAATCGCTTGCGCCACAATCGCTTTGGTGACACAAGAGAATTTGTCATCCTTAGCGACCCAGACGACGCGAGTCGGATTGGAGGCAGATGTGCAACTAACCGGATTCTTCATCGGTGACGGCACCCAGACCAACCCGGATGCCGGCCTGTTGTTCGGCAACGGCTACAGCTATAGCGAGGTCGACGACACCTACTGCCAAACCGCGGCCAGTTGCAACGGCGGCAATGCCGGGCTGTTGTTCGGCGATGGAGGCGACGGCTGGAGCCTGACCGCCGCAGGACTGGCCGCCGGCAGGACCTCGGGCAATGGCGGCAACGCGGGCCTGCTCGGTGTCGGTAACGGCGGCAACGGCGGGAACGGCGCTGACGCGCAGTACGTGGCGGGCGTGCTGTCGAAGGCTGCTGCTCTGGGCGGGGCGGGCGGCCGCGGCGGCCTGATCGGCAACGGCGGAAACGGCGGAAACGGCGGAAACGATGATGGCGAAGCCGCACAGGCCACCCCATCAACCGGAGCCGCCGGCGGTGCCGGTGGCCGCGGCGGCGCGCTGTGGGGTAACGGCGGCAACGGCGGCAACGGCGGCTACGGCGCCCGACTGAACGGCGGCACCCCCATCGGTGGCAACGGTGGCGAAGGGGGCGGCACCGGTCTGATCGGTAATGCCGGTGACGGCGGCGACGGTGGCGTGGCAGCCGCCTATCCGGAGGATTCCGCGGCCGACGCCATCGGCGGCAACGGCGGCAGTGGTGGCCGCGGCGGTCTGCTGTGGGGCAATGGAGGCGGCGGCGGGAACGGCGGCGGCTACTTCAACACCGTCGAGGATTCAAAGTTCTACGCGGTACTGGTGTGGGACGGCAATGCGACCGGAGGCAACGGCGGCGCGGGCGGATGGGCCACCATCGGCAACGGTGGATCGGGCGGCATCGCCGGCGGCGCCCGGGCCAGGGGTGTCGGCAGCGCTGTCGGCGGCGTCGGCGGTGCCGGCGGCGGCACCATCCTCGGCGCCGGCCAGTATGGCGGCCAGGGCGGGCGCGCCCAGGCGATCAACGGCACGGCCACCGCGGGCGCTGGCGGGGCCGGCGGCGGCGCGGTGCTGCTCGGCGTCGCGGGCGACAACCCAACCGTTTTGACCAATGGCGGCCCGGGAGGAAAGGCCGTGGGGCTCGGGACCGGAACGGCGACTGGCGGCAATGGCGGCAGCGGCGCACGCGGTGCTCTTCTGGTCGGCGCTGGCGGCAACGGCGGAAACGGCGGCACTGCCGAACTTTCGGCCACCACTGCCATATCAATCGGTGGGGCCGGCGGCTCAGGCGGTGGCGGCGGCCTCCTGGCCAACGGCGGCAACGGCGGCAAGGGCGGAAACTTCAAGTCTGGCGGCGCCAGCGGATCGGCCGCCGGCAGTGGTGGTGCGGGTGGGCGAGGCGGACTGGGCGGGCGCCCGGGTGCTGAAGGGACCTCCGGCTCGGGCGTTTAAACGACAGCTTCGTGATTCCGAAGAGGCGAAACACTAGGTTAACGGGTGGCGATTGAGCGGATCCTCGAGCTCGAACAACTCGAGGTCAATATCTACCGGGGTGGTGTCTACAACCCCGAATCGGGTTTCCTGGCGAGGACGTTCGGCGGTCATATCGCCGGTCAGGCGCTGCTCTCCGCCGTGCGCACCGTCGAACCCGATTATCAGGTGCACTCGCTGCACGGTTACTTCCTGCGACCCGGCGATGCCACCCAGCCGGCGGTCTACCTGGTCGAACGGCCTCGCGACGGCGGTTCCTTCTGCACCCGGCGGGTCAACGCCGTGCAGAACGGCGAGGTGATCTTCGGGATGGCCGCCTCATTTCAGACCCCCCAGAAGGGGATCGAGCATCAGGATGCGATGCCCGAGGTCATGCCGCCGGAGGATCTCGTGGAATCGGAATCCGCGGCTAACCCCTCGGGCGACGGGGGCATCGCCCAGTTCGCCGAATGGGACATCCGCCGGGTGCCGCAGGACCGGGTGACCCTGCTACCCGGCAATGCTTCCCAGCAGCAGGTGTGGTTCAAGCACCGCGACCCTCTGCCCAACGACCCGATACTGCACATCTGCGCGTTGGCGTACATGAGCGACCTCACCCTGCTCAACTCGGCTCAGGCCAAACATGTCGAGGAACGTCCGCATCTCATGGTGACCTCGCTGGATCACGCGATGTGGTTCATGCGGCCGTTCCGCGCCGACGAATGGCTGCTCTACGACCAGAACTCGCCGTCGGCGTGCGACGGGCGAGCGCTGACAATGGGCCAGATCTACAACCGTCGCGGGCAGCTGATCGCGGCCGTCGTGCAGGAGGGACTCACCCGATACAAGCGGGGATACACCCCGGGCTCAGGCTCTGCGTGACCGGATCCGCGATCGGCCCCCTGGCTGCAGGGTGACACCCGCGATCACCCGGCACACCTGCGGCACCTCAACCACGTCCCCATCGCCGTGATCTCTGCATGGTTGGGTCACGCTTCGGCGGCGTTCACCCAGGCGGTCTACACCCACTCCCAGGACGCCGCCCTCAACGCGGCGGCAGCGACTTTCCAGCGCGATGTGACAACTCGTGACGCCGAGACGAATGCCGGGTCGTAACCGCGCCATCAGATTCCGCGTCGAGCTGCACCGAAGCTAAGGACGGGCTTGAGTCAGGCGATGGCGTCGTCGCTGAGGTACCTGTAGGCCGTAGCCCGGGACACTCCGAGCATTTTGGCGATGTCCGAAGCCACCACTCCTTTGTCGCGAAGGGCTCGGGCTTTCGCGGCGTCGGCGTGGTCAACCTTGCGCGGTCGGCCACCCTTACGCCCGTTCGCGGCAGCAGCGGCGAGGCCGGCTCGCGTCCGCTCGATCATGGTGTCGCGTTCCAGTTGCGCGAAGGCGGCCATGATGGTCAGCATCGCCTTGCCCATCGGCCCATCGGTGTGCAGTCCTTCGGTGAGGCTGCGGAACCCGACTTCGCGGGACGCCAGGGTATCGATGACCTCCAGGACGTGCCGGGTATTCCTGCCCAGCCGATCGAGCTTCCAAGTTGTGAGGACATCGCCGGCACGGAGGTGATCCAGGCAGGCATCAAGTTGCGGTCGGCTCTGCCTGGATCCGCTCACGCCGTGGTCGGTGAAGACCCGGATGGCGCCGGCCTCGCGAAGTGCATCGAGTTGTAGTTGGGGATCCTGATCGGTGGTGCTGACCCTTGCGTACCCGATGACTGCCAAGTGAGACCTTTCTCGAAAACCCGTCGATGTTGAAGTTTCTATTCTATCGGTTTTGAGACAGGTTTTCAAGACGCCAACGGGGTTCGACTCACAGCGATCCGAGAAACTCAGCGGGCAGCGCCGACAGTCTCAACAACCGATCGTTTTTGAGACGGACATCAACGTGTCCCGACTCGACGGGGAGGCCGCCGAGAGGGCGGATTCAACCTTCCTCGTCCTCGTCCCACATCCACTCCCACCACCGGGGTATTTGCCTCAGCTCAACAAGGTTGGACGCCAGGCCGTCCGCCGCGGAGACGATTCGCTCGATCGGCGGAATATTCAAGAGCGCGTTAACGAGATCTCGTGACCGTATCGCGAGTCGGCCAAACGCCTTATCTCGCTGTTCCCAATCTTCCGATCTCTGGGCCCGCCGCAAAGCTTTGACAATTTTTTTGGTGTCGCGCTCCCGATACGCCGCTTGGCGGCGAGCGCGGCTAAACAACTCCTCCCCGCGAGCACTAAGTCGACGGTGAAGGGCTTGGCGGCTCTGGTCCGCCCGCGCCGCCATTACGTCCCAGGGGACGCCCGCGCGTTGAAGGATCACCGCGGTCAGCGCCTCGATGTCCAGCGCCCTTTCGGTGTATCTCCCGGCAACAATCCCCCAGTCGCAGACGGCAGACGGATCCAAGCCGTATTCCACCGTCAGGTCGAGCAGGCTCACTGCCAGGTCGACGGCCATTTCGTTGCGAAAGAACAATGCCTCACGCAGTTCGTCTTCGAGGCTCATAGCACCCCAGTATGCCCAACGGCGTCAACAAACTGTTGACATTCAGGGTGACGCCTCTCCCCGAAACTGGATCACAGCGGGGCATGTACGAGGCCACCGGTAACCCACAACAACGGCCCTCAAGGCCGGGAAGGACAGATATGCGATCACTGGCAAACGACCCCCACGGCACAGCTCTGTGGATCGAGCGAGAAGCCCGCGGCATGGACCCTATGCAGATGTTCCGGGAGTTCGTGCAGAACGGGATCGAGGCTGGCGCCGGCCGCGTGGTCATCGACGGCTACAGGAGCGGCGACCACACCCTGGCCCGCGTCACCGACGACGGTACCGGGATGACCGGCGAGCAGTTGATCAACCGGATGTCACACCTGCACTGCGGCACCACCGCGGCGAACTACGGTGTCGGTGCTCGCATCGCTTCACTGCCGTCGAATCCCTCGGGAGTCGAATTCGCCTGCCGCACTGCTGATGGCACTGAGACCGCCGTGATGTTGCACAAGGAGCGCGGTCAGTACGGCGTCAAGGTGTGGGAGTCAACCGATGAGGAGGGGTACACGGTCAAGATCGAGGAGTACGCGCCCGACTCTGCGGTCCTCGGCCGCCTCGACGGCGCAGCCAGCGGCACCGCGGTGATCTTGCACGGCACGGGCCGCAACAACACCTGGGACTCCTCGACGAGTTACAAAGTCCACAAGTTCCTGGCGCAGCGCTACTTCCAACTCGGCGATGGGGATGTGACCGTGTTCGTCCAGCACCCGGGATCCCACACCGACCGCTCCGGACAGCTGCGGCGCGTCGTACCAATGGCGGAGTACCTCAACACCAATGGCGAGGACTGCGGCGAGCTGACTTTCACCAGCGTCGCCGGGATGTCGGGGTTGATGCGGTGGTGGATCCTGCCGCCGGCAGCCGAGGAGCACAACAAGCGCACCGGACGTGAAGTCCTCTCCGGTGGCGTCGGCATGCTGGTGGGCAACGAGGTGTTCGACTACACCCGTGGCTATCTCGGCGACTTCGGAATCATCTACCCCTCAGTGCAGAACCGGGTGGTACTTCTCATCGAAGTGACCGGCGCCGAACAGGACACTGCACGCTCCGGCGTGATCCTGCCCGGAGACAGTCGTAAAACCATCCCATGGAAGAGGCTCGGCGCCCATTTCGCCGAGAACATGCCCGCGCCGATCGACATGCTCCTCTCCGAAGTCGCGGTGAAACCAACTGTCCTCGACGCCGAAATGGCCAAGGCCCTCGACCCCGAGTGGTTCAAAAATCTCACTCCGGTGCGCGTCAAGCGCACCGGTGGGACCGAACCGGGAGCCGGAGCCGAGGTAGGCGACGCGACGCCGCTACGTGACACGAGCCGCTCTCCGGAGTCTGCAGGATCTTCTACTCCGTCACAAAAGAAGACGGCGCCAGAGCAGGGCTCTGACGGCAACGAATCGGCCCCCCCGACGCTGAAGGTGGTTACACCACAAGTCGAGTTCACCAGCGAGGAGGTCGAGGGGTACGGGATTTCGTGGTACCCCACGCAGAACAAGATTTTGATCAGTGACCACTTCCCTCCGTACGTGCGCGAGGTAGATCGGTGGAGCGAGAAGCTTCCTGGGATGCAGCGCTCGGTGATCGAGGCCGCAGTGCAATCGGCGTTCAGCGTCGAGTACGCCGCGACAATCATCGACGCGAATGCTCAGAAAAAGTGGCAGCTCTCCCCCGAGCAGGTGGAGGAGTTGAAGACCGGGGCAGCGCTATATGCCAAGGCGCTCGGGATGCAGTCGCTGACCGAGCGTATCGAGAAATACATTCGCGATACCGCTAAGCGCATTTAGCGGTATCGCGCAGACCAGTCGTCGACGTCAGGAGCCGCCCCTCTCCGCTTTCACCCTGGCCTTGATGAGCCGTTCGGCCATCTCGGCCGGGTTGGCGCCAGCCGGACAGGCAGCGAGGTAACGCTCTAGGAGTGCCACTTCACTGGAGTGCTCACCGCGCTGGCGCAGGATGATCCCGGCCTGCTGCGTGTACCAAGGCGGCGGCTGCCATCCGTTGGCCACGGCGTCACGTTCGGCAGCGTCAATGCACTCCATCAAAATCTGTAGTGCGCCGTCATCGTCACCGTCGCGTCGCATCTGCTTGATCGGCTCGACCCACTCGACGAAGTCCATTCCCCTTACGAGGCGTTGTGACTGGGCGAATGCTTCGCTACCGCCGGCGGCGAGGCGTTTCCGGCGCATCTCGGCCATCATCGCTTGGGCGGCCCGGCCTTCGGCTGCGGACTGGGTGTCCTCCAGGCTGGCCACCACCGACTCGTAGGGACCCAAGGTCGCCCGCGCACTCCACTTCGGGGTTTCCTGGGCGTAGATCCGGCATCTCACCACCGGGGTCTTGTTCGCGACGGCCGGATTGTGAAGGGCCTCGCGAACTTGATCGAGGTAGAGACCGCCACTGACGTATCCGATCAGCCGACCGCCGACGTACACCGCAACGAGGCTGTACCGCTTGCCGGGCGGGTAGAACTCGTGGAGCATCGCCGGGGCCTCTAGGGCGGTGCCCAGCGGGGTGCCCGCGTCGCGGAAGACCTCGATGATCGCGTCTCGGTGTTCTTTCTCGTAGGACACCTCGACCGCGGCGGGCAGGGTCACGTACGCGACAGCCGTGGTTGGCAGGTCCAGACGCGGCGGGGCCGTCAGCCGGGTGTCACTTGTCGACGTCGGCTCCGGCACCGGCGTGGTGTCGCCGATCAAGGAGCGTGCCTTGGTCAGGCGTTCGCGAAGACCTTTGGTGCCCTCGTGAGTGGGGTCGGCAGCCATAAACCTTTCCAGCACAGCGATTTCACCCTGGTAGTCCTTATCCTTGCGGAGAAGCATCGCGGCCTGTTCGGTCGGCCACACAGCTGGCCGCATCCAGGCAACACGGGCCCGCCGCTCTGCGGCCTCGACGCACTCCATCACGAGATTCAAGGCGCCGGTGGTGTCGCCGGCGGTCTTCATCTGGGTGAACTCCGGGCGCAAGGATTCGAAATCCACACCTCGGATTAGCCCGGCAGTCTCGGCTTCGTGGATCCGGCGCAGAAGCCCGGTTTGTGTCAGCCGCTGCGTTCCGTCAGGACTGCGATCACCCGGCCACTGACCGACGTCGACGTACGACCACTCCGGCTCCGTGGACCCCGACAGTGCAAGCGTCACCCGTCCGGACCACTGCCCATTCTCGAAACAAGCCCACATTCGGGCCGGGGCCATGAGATGCCGTCCCTCGGCATTGACGGCGTTGACCACCGGCTGAACGTCGGGTGCCAACTCGGCCGGAATCCAGGCGACTTGTTGGCCGTCGACGAAGACCTTCACGGCGTCTCGGTCGTAGGGGTTGCCAGGGTCGGCGACGAGAACCGCGGTCCGCATGATCACCCCACCGAGTGGACGCCCCGCCGCCCGGAACACGTGGGCAATGCCGTCCTGGAAATAGGACTCACCCGTGGCCTCGATGTCCTCACGACCAAGATCCAAGCGACGGGTCGGCGCCGGCGTCCTCACCGGCAGCTGCGCCTGGCCTGCCATCCCTTCCGCCATGCCTGCCTTGAATGATTTGAAGAAATCCTTAAACCCCACAGCAATTACCCCCGCCCCGAAACCCCCATCAGCGGCCGTTACGCCTCGCCGCCAACCTTTCCCCACCGTTTTAGCAGGAGCGGCCGGCACCTGGTGGCGGGATCAGACACTCCCGCGTGTGCGGGGATTCACATCAGCGCGAAGTGGGGCGGTATTTGCCGGATGCGGGCGGTTGGGCGATGTGGAAGACGCCCCGCCTCGGGTACTCCTGGATTGGCCCATCGCCGGCGAGGTACGGGTTGTATTCCCAGTGGTTCTGGTCGGTTTCGTCCGGCTCGACGTTGACTCTTGTCATGACCTGCATGCCAGTCGAGTAGGTATTGTCCTGGATGGCCCAGTCCCAGTCGTCGTTGGCGTAGTTGCGTACCGCTGCGACTGTGTTGCTGTCGAGAATCTCCCAAGTCCGGAAACACCAGCCCTGCACGTCCTCATTAATTTTTGGGTCGAGATGGCCAGTACCGGTCAGCTCCGCCAGTTGGTATTGCAACTCGGCGATCGCTCGCGACAGGGTGGCGTAGACGTACTTGATCAGATCTGTGACGTCGCCGACGTCCAGGTTTAGGTTGCGCGGGGGCGGCAGCCTGGTGATGAACGGATCACACCAGGAAGGCTCGGCTTCCCGTTCCCGCATCCGCTCCTGGAACTCGACCCGCTCCTGTTCCCACCGCACTAGTCGCTCCGGGGTGATCTGACTGAGGCGATGCCTCAGCGCCTCAGTCTCATATCCGAGCTCCGGGTCCAGACACCGCAGCAGCCTGCCGAACTCATCCGCGCTCAGCTTTGTGCGTAGGCCCTCGATGAAATCCCTCTTGGATTCCTTGCTATTCATGTTCTCCCCTGCGAGATGGCTGCCGGCCGTGCCGCCCTGGTCCTCACGGGTGCGGGACGTCCAGCCGCTACACGCCTTTGGTTTGCACTTCGGCAGCCCCTGCCGATAGAAGCGCTACAGCCTCACGCTGCTCCGACGACGGTCAACAGTTTGTGAAAGTCGGTCGATCCGGACCACCGATCCGGCTCAAGATGCGCAGCAGTTGCTGCGCGTCATCCTGACCGAGATAGCCGAAGAGATCCTCGCCACGGTGATTCTGAATCCGCTCGTCGTCCAGCAGGAGCCGAAGGGTTTCAGCGGCGAGTTCGACCCCAATCTCGAGCGGCAAAGACACCGAGCCTTCGTCCTTGGCGACAGTGATGACGGTGCTGTCTAAGAGGGCAGTGATCACGCTGTCGAAAGACAGACAGGTGTAGTAGGGATTCACAGGTGGTCGTCCTTGCTAACGGTGGCGGCGTTGAGCAGGCGGCGCGCCAGCTCAATCGCCTTGCGCGGTGAGAGTTCAAGCGTGCCCGCATCGTCTTGATAAGGCCGACCGAGGCTGTCCTCAGTGACCTTCCAGGCGAAGATCCGGATCATCCCACTTGAGGAGGACACTTCGATGACGTTGTTGTCCATATCGAACATCCATCGGGGGTCATCCTGATTCTCAGCGTTGTCGGTGGTCTTGCTCATCAGTTATTCCTTTTCGGTTCTTAAATATGTCTGGGCCACAGGGAGGCCCCTTGGTTCACAGCTACATGCGTAACTCGCTCCGCTGCGCGTCGGCGCTGCGCGCCTCCCCTTGCTCCGCGTGACCCCAGCCCCTTCGGGGCTGGTGAGGGAGGACAGATTCTGTGAAATATGTCCGTTCCCAGTTCTTCTCCCCCTGCGGAGCGAAGCGGAGCAGGGGTGGAGCGAGCTGCGGAGCGAGTCGCGTAGCGAAGCAGAGCGATGAGCGAAGCGCGAGCGATCCGGTGCGAAGCACCGGCGTTTGGGGAAGGGTGCCTGTGCAGGGTGTGTAGGGGTTCATAGGACTCTCTTCATGAGATGCAGATAGATCTAGACACCAACGAGCCCCTGCACACCTCTGCACACCACCCGATCAGTCCTGATCATCACCTCCCTCCACGTCGTAGGGAGTCTGGAAGCGCACGCCGACCCAAGCGGTGAACTGCTTGGGCACAGCCGACCCCGAGGTGGCCCCCGTGGCCCCACACCAATGGCTGGGCCGCCTCGACAACCGCAACGCGGCTGAACGCCGAGAGCGTTTCTTGGCAACCTGGTTCGCGATGGCTTCACCGTGCTGGGCGAAGCGGGCGCTGAAGCTCTGATCCGACCAGGACCGGTGGCCATTGGACTCCAACCACTCGTTGAAGTCCTGAAACAGTTCGGTGGCGACCACCTGGGCGTGGGGATCGAACACCAGTCGCTCGTCGGCGTAGCGCAGCAGAACATCGGAGTTCTTGCGCCACACCGCGGTGGCCTGCTGGACCGACGCCGGCTCGTGGGGCATCCGCCGGCCACTCTGGTACCACCGCATCGCGCCGTCGACGAGCCACGACAGGACAGCCGTGTGCTGGCCGTCGGCGCCGGCACGCAGCCGTTCACGAAGCCGCGGATCACCCTCGCGGTCATAGGGGGTGCGCAGTTCGGTCCCGGGCCGGTGATACCGGTAGGGAAACTCCACCAGCAGCAGCCGGCGCCACGTGCCGTCGTCGGACTCATCGACGCGCGGGAGATAATTCGTGGTCACAACCGGGGTGTGGGTGGGCTTCCAAGACACGCTGTCCTTTGCGATGTGGCGGGCGGTCATCTCCCCCGTGCCCAGCAAGTCCTTGAGCCGCTTGACGTTGAGGTGACCGACCTCGGGGAACTCCTCCATCACCGCCAGCCGCGCACCGCGCAACACCATCATTTCGGTCGGGTGATCGCCCTGCCTGGCCAACAGGACCCGGTCGGGCATAGTGGTCGCGAATTCCGATCCCAGCGCTTCCCGGATGGCGTCGACAACGGTGGTCTTGCCGTTGCTGCCGCTGCCTTTGAGGACCAGTAGCCGGTCATCAGGAACCGGGTAGCCGGTGATGGCCTGGCCCAAGCGGATCTGCAGCCAGTCCACGGCGTCCTCGGGAACCGCTGCCAGCGCCTCCTCCCAGTCCTGATGCCACGCACCCGGCACGTAGTTGGCCGGTGCCATCTTGGTGAACAGCGACTCGGAGTCATGCGGACCCAACTCACCGGTGCGCAAATCGACCACACCGTTGGCGACGTTCAGCAGGTCCGGGTGGGCGTCGAACGTCCGGTCGGTCGCCAGGCTGAGCTTCGCGATGTAAGTGATGCCACGGATCCGGCCAGCGCCAAGCATCCGCGAAATCTGCTGAAGCCGTCCCGGTTCGGCTCCCCCCGTGGCCTCGGCGCGGTGCAGCTCGATCAGCGCCCTGCGGATCACCTCGGCAACGACGGTCTCGACTACCGGAATCCAACGGCGGCCATCGAACTTCATCCACCCGAATACGCTCTGGTGAAGGAACTTGCCCTTCAGGTGGCATTGGGCGATATGGGCGCCGATGTAGCCATCCTCGAGGCGCACGATCCCCGGATCGGCGGCCCGACGGTTCCCGCCGGCGTCGACTTGGTCGTCAGCGCCGGCGGGATCATCCCGAAGACTCACGCGGGCTCCAGTCCGTCCCTCAAGCCCATTCCGGTCACCAAGGCGAACCTGATGTTCGCCAGGCGGCCGACGATGGCTTCCAGATCGGCCAGGTTCATCACCGGGCTATCAAGAGTGCCCTTCTCGACCAGGACGTCCATGAACTTCTCCACCACGCCACACAGGTCCAACATGGCTTCGCGGATCCAGTTGTCCGCCTGCGTGTCCGACGCGTCGGGCTCCCGCACCGCCTGCGGATACTTCACCGCGGCTCCGGAGATCAGCGCCGAACACACGGCACGCAACAGCGGGAAAAACTGCCAGACCGTGCCCCTGGAAAGCGCAGGGGTATCCGGATCACTCGCCTGCAGGCTGCGCGCGATTCCTCCGAGCATGTCGTCCACCTCCGCCAGCATCACCAGGGCCAAGGGGATGGGATCGACCTCACCGCTATCGTCGCGGCCGTCCGACTCCAAGAGACGATCGAGCAGCGGGCGCCTGAAGTCGGATCCCTCTCCTCCCGGAATATTCGACTTACTCGTCACGACGCCGCCTCCGTATCCGACTTGGCGGCCAGGACGATGGCAGCGACGCGACCGAGCTGCGTGTCGAGCGTGGAGCAGCCGGGGTCAACCCGCAGCACGAGCCAGCCGTTCTGCTGGAACATGGCGTCGCGCGCATCCACGAGGTAGCTCTGGTCGGCGACGTCCTCAGCCGACATCTCTCCGAACTTCGACAACGGGGTCGAGAGCATCAGCGCGATCTTTTCCTCGGGCCACGCGAAGGGGGCGAGGAAGCCCTCGATGTAATGCCAGTTGGTCGCCGACCCCAGGACGCCGAGGCAGTGCAGCCGCCACGCGACGCGGGCGGAGACCGTCTCGGCAACACCGGCGCTCTTGCACAATGCACGCCAGCCGAGGTTCATCACGAACTCCTCGAACTCGCGAATGTCGGCGTCGGTCAGCGACTCCTCCCCTTCTTCAGGTCCGCCGGCCTGGGAAACGAGCTGTGCCGCCAGATCAGCCAGTACCGAGACCGGGTCCCGATAGTCGACTTCCGGGTCAACACACTTGGTATTAATCACGTGTTTCTTCTTTCACTTGTTGGGATGCTGGGCAGCTACCTGCCGCCTAGCCACTGCCACCGCTATCGCGTAGCCGGGTATGCGCCTGCGGTTGGGCGCAGTCGGCGCCGTGGCGTAACGACTGTTCGTCATCCACCAACGCCTGATCGGTTCGGATGTGAAGCGACTCTTCGACCCACTTCGCGACGTCAAGCCACCGGTACAGGACACGGCGCCGGCCGACCCGGGCGAAGACGGGTCCGTCGCCCCGGTACCGCATTTGAGCCAGGCCGGCCTCCGTTGTATGCAGCGCTTCAGCAACCTGAGCCGGTGTGGCCATCTCGTCCATAACAACCTCAACTCTCTGATTTTTTTAAAGGTTGAGAACTATTAGAGCGTGCCAGGGACTGCTTGTCAACTCTCTTGAAATCTTATAGCTTGACGTCGTGGATACGACTGGATTGGTTCCCCTGCAGAACGTGATCGGACTGAACGCCCGCGCATTCCGACTCGGCGCCGGCCTGACGCTCGACCAGGTCAGCGCTGCCGCCCGCCGGCGCGGTTTGAAGTGGTCCGAATCGCGGGTCGCCGACTTCGAAGCAGGCCGGGTGGCGCCGAACCTCACCACATTGCTGGCGATCTGCCTCGCACTCAACGACGCGGGGTGTTCCGAAGCTTCTCTGCCTCTTCTCGTTAAGTACATCTCCCCCGTGAAGATCAACGATTCGCTGGAACTCCTCGATGAGGAAATCGCCGAGCTATTGAAGGGTCACCGCATTGCTGGACCCGAACCGGCCGTAGAAGCCGACGCCGATCCGGCCGGGTCGCTCGGATGGAAGCGAACCCCATTGGAGCGCAAGATTTTTAACCGCCTTGATGCCGACATCGTGACGACGGCACGCATCGCAAAGACCGCCGGCGCGACGGAGGACCGCATCCGCAAGTCGCTCCGGATATCACCGGAACTACTGGCCCACCTTTCAGCTGCCTTGTGGGGTCGCAGCTTCTCCGATGAGCGTGACCGCCGAGCCGGCGCCGACGCCAATGCGCAGAAGCGCGGACGTGTCAGTCGTGAGATGCAAGCTGAACTCACGGCCGCAATCGAGGAGGTTAGACGTGGCGGCGATAAGTAGCTACATGACGCGCGGCGGAAAGCGCTACCGCGTCCGATACCGGACACCGGAGCATCGCCAGACCGATAAGCGAGGCTTCAAGACCAAACGGGATGCCGAAGCCTTTGCCGCCTCGGTCGAGGTGTCGAAGCTGCGCGGCGAGTACGTCGCCCCGTCGCTGGGCAAGGCAGCGGTAGGCGAACTCGGCCCCGCCTGGCTGGAACGGCAGCGCGGGCACCTGAAGCCCAACAGTTGGAAGTCGCTGGACGTGTCCTGGCGGGTTCACGTTGAGCCGCGCTGGGCCCGCACCGCAATCGCCAAGGTGCGCTTCAGCGACGTGCAAGCGTGGGTCTCCGACCTGTCGAGTCGGCGCGGCGCGAAGGTTGTCAGAGCGGCGCACGCGGTGCTGGCGGCGATCTTGGAGGACGCCGTGCGCGACCGGCTCATCGTGTCGAATCCGGCCAGGGGCGTGAAGCTACCCAAGATCGTGAAGCAGCCGCATAAATACCTGACCGCCGAACAGTTGCACATGCTCGCCCGCGAATCAGGTCGCTACGGCTCACTGGTGCTGCTGTTGGGCACCGCGGGTCTGCGGTGGGGTGAAGCGGTGAGCCTCCACGTCGGCGACGTTGACTTCCTGCGGCGCCGCGTCACGGTGTACGAGAACGCGACCAGCGGTACGGTCGGGTCACTCAAGGGCGGTGAACACCGGACCCTCGTTCTGCCGCGCCACGTCGTCGAGGAACTGTCGGTTACCGTCCAAAGCCGGCGCCGAGGCGAGTTGATATGGCCGTCGCAGACAGGGGGCCACCTCAAGTCCCCAGCAACCCACGACTCATGGTTGTCGGGCGCGGTGTCGCGCTGCCAACGGACCGCTGAGAAGGCTGTAGCAGAGGAGGTCGCCGCCCACCCGGACCGTGAGCCGACCACGCCTGTTTTCCCACGGGTCACCGCTCACGATCTGCGCCACACGGCGGCATCGCTCGCGATCAGCGCGGGCGCGAACGTGAAGGCGGTGCAACGGATGCTCGGCCACAAAAGCGCAGCGATGACGCTGGACACCTACGCCGACTTGTTCGACGACGATCTGGAGCTCCTAGCCGAGCAACTCGACGCGAATGTGGGCAAATTGTGGGCACGGGGTCAGACTGACTCCCCGAGAGGAGGCCCAAAACACACCCTGATCAGGGGCGTTGGAATGGAAGAACTTGCTCCCCCGGATGGACTCGAACCATCAACCGTGCGATTAACAGTCGCAAGCTCTGCCAGTTGAGCTACAGGGGACCGCTCCCGCGACACCGCGGGCGGGTGTGACTTTAGCGTATCCGGGCCTGTGGTCGCCAAAGCCGGACGTTCGGGCAGGATGGTGGAGCAGAGATGGCAGTCGGTCTCACAGGTGGAGGAAAAAGCGTGATCGGGTATGTGGCCGTGATGGCGGCGGGCTACGTGTTGGGCACCAAGGCTGGCCGCGAACGCTACGAGCAGCTCGTCGGCACCTACCGCACTCTCACCGGCCACCCCGCCACCAAGTCGATGATCGACGCCGGACGGCGCAAGATCGCCCAGCGGGTGTCCCCCGACCCGGCGATGGTGGAGTTGACCGAGGTCGAGATCGACGTCGACACAACGGTGATCCGGCCCGAGGGTCCTGCTACGGGTTGATGCCCTGGGTGATGGTCTGACCGGGCAGCAGCGGGCCGGTCGTGATACCCAGGCCGCTGCCGTAACCGGGACCCCAGATTCCCAGGGCCGGTGTGCCGATATATGTCGGGCTGCCGTTGGAGTAGCCCATGCAGATACCGTCGTCGCGCGAGCCGAACCAGGCCAGGCACGGGGCTTCAGCGTTCGCGGTGGCCGAGGTGCCCAGCACGGCAATCACCGGGGCGGCCAGCGCGGCGACGGCCAGCGCACCGGCCGCAGCCAGACGCCTTCTATTCGCGGTAGCCATACCCGAAACGATACCGCGGTTTGCTCAGGCAGTCAGGTCGTCGCCGCTTGCCTGCTCCAGCAGGCTGCGCCGGTAGGCCTCCAGGGCCACCAGGTCGCCGAACAGCGCGTGGTATTCGTCGGCCTGTTCCACCGGCGACATCCGCTGCAGTTTGGACTTGATCTCCGCAACCTCGCGACCCACCCACACTTCCTGCAGTCGGGCCAGCACGCCGCCGATGTAGCGGGGCAACTTCTCCTGATCCTCGACCTTGATGGTCTCCACGCCGAGTTCGCTGATCAGGCCGACGACGGCGTCGGATCCGGCCTGTTCGCGCACGGCGTCGATCCAGGCGGCGCCGGTCAGTCCTGCCGCGGTTCCGCCGGCCGCGCCGATCGCGGTGCGCACCGCCCCGTAACCGGCGTGGGTGAAACTCTCCGGGGTCAGCGAATCGAACACCGGACCGGCCAGCGCCGGGAACTGCAACGCCGCCTTGAGCGCTTCCCGCTGCGGCCACAGGGTCGGGTCGCGCGGATCCGGACGCTCCGCCGATACGGCCGGCCGTGTGGTGGCGGGGTTGGCCCGGCCGCCGGCGCGGGCACCCGGTTTACGGCCGGCCTCCTCGCGGACCCGGCCGAGGACCTGGGCGACGTCGGCCCAGCCCACCCAGCCGGCCAGTTGGCGGGCGTACTCGTCACGCAGGGTGGGGTCCTTGATCTGCGCGACCATCGGCACGCACCGGCGCAAGCCGCTGACCCTGCCCTCCGCGCTGTCGAGGTCATGCTCGGCCAGCGCGGTGCGGATCGCGAACTCGAACAGCGGGGTACGCCGGGCCACCAGGTCGCGCAGCGCTGCGTCGCCGGCCTTCAATCGGAGATCACACGGATCCATGCCGTCGTCGGCGACGGCCACGAAGCTCTGCCCGGCTAGGTTCTGCTCTCCGGCGAACGCCTTGAGTGCGGCAGCCTGCCCGGCGGCATCGCCGTCGAAGACGTAGATCAACTCGCCCTTGAAGAACTTGTCGTCCATCATCAACCGGCGCAGCATCGCCAGATGCTCGTCGCCGAAAGCAGTGCCGCAGGAGGCGACCGCGGTGGTGACCCCGGCCAGATGCATCGACATGACATCGGTGTAGCCCTCCACCACGACCGCCTGATGGCCCCGGGCGATATCGCGCTTGGCCAGGTCGATCCCGAACAACACCGCGGACTTCTTGTACAGCGGCGTCTCCGGGGTGTTGACGTACTTGGCCTCGATCGGGTCGTCATCGAAGATCCGCCGCGCCCCGAAACCCACGGTGTCGCCGCTGGCGCTGCGGATCGGCCACAGCAGGCGGCGGTGGAAGCGGTCCATCGGACCGCGCCGGCCCTCCCGGGACAGTCCGGCGAGTTCGAGTTCTTTGAACTCGAACCCCTTGCGGATCAGGTGCTTGGTCAGTGCGTCCCAGCCCGACGGCGCGTACCCGCAGCCGAACTTGGCCGCGGCGGCGGCATCGAAGTTACGCTCGGTCAGATAGCGACGCGCGGGCTGCGCCTCCTCGGATTCCAATGCCGCGCAGTAGAATTCCTGTGCGGCGGCATTGGCGGCGACGATCCGGCTCCGGCTGCCGCGGTCACGCTGAACGCCCCCGCCGCCCCCGGTGTAGGTGACCACGTAGCCGGTGCGGTCGGCGAGCATCTCGACGGCCTCGACGAAACTGACGTGCTCGATCTTCTGCAGGAAGGCATAGACGTCGCCGCCCTCACCGCAGCCGAAGCAGTGGAAGTGCCCGTGGTTGGGTCGGACGTGGAAAGACGGCGACTTCTCGTCGTGGAACGGGCACAGGCCCTTCATCGAGTCGGCGCCGGCCCGGCGCAGTTGCACGTAGTCCCCGACGATGTCCTCGATGTGGACCGACTCCCGGATGGCGGCGATATCGCGGTCGGGGATACGGCCCTTGCGGGTCCCGCCCCCGCCCACCGCAGCTGTCACGCGCCCAGTCTAGGCGGGCCGGGGTCGGCGTCCATGCGCTCCAGCCGTCCCTCTGTGTAGGACGCGATCTGGTCGACCACCACCCGGATGCGGCCGGCGTCGTCGACCGCCCCACTGAAGGCCGGAACAAAGATGGGGTCCAGGGTCTCGGGCGCACGGGCCATCAGGGATTCGGCCACCCGGTGGATGCGCATCCGCTGGCGGGCCTGCAGTTCCAGATGCTGCGGATCGGACATGATGAACTGCAGGGCCAGTGTCTTGAGCACCGCCACCTCGGCCCGCACGGCGGGGGGCACACGCAGGTCGGCCTGGTAGCGCACCAGCGGCCCGGTCCCGGCGAACTTCCGGGTCTCGGTGATCGCGGCGGAGGCGAATCTGCCGACCAGCTCGCTGGTCAGCCGCTTCAAGGCCACCGCGGCGGTCAGGGTGCCGTCGTATCCGCCCGCCGCCGCCACCACCGGCAGCCGGGAGAGCCGGTGCGCGGCCTCCTGAAGATCGTCGACGGTCATCCCCGCGCCATAAACCGAGGTGCCCAGCTGTGCCAGCGCGGCGGCGGCGTCGTCGTCGGCCAGTACCCGCAGGTCGATCCGACCCGAGGTCACCCCGTCCTCGACGTCGTGGACCGAGTAGGCGACGTCGTCGGCCCAGTCCATGACCTGGGACTCCAGTGCGGGCCGACGCTGCGGGGCACCGGTGCGCATCCAGTCGGCGATCTGGGCGTCATCGGCGTAGAAGCCGAACTTGCCACCGTCTGACGCGCGCTCCCACGGGTATTTCGTCACCGCGTCGAGCGCGGCGCGCGTGAGGTTCAGCCCGACGCTGACCCCCTGGGAGTCAAGGACTTTCGGCTCAAGGCGGGTCAGGATCCGGAAGTTCTGGGCATTGCCCTCGAAGCCGCCATAGGCGGAGGCGAACTCGTCGAGGGCTCGTTCGCCGTTGTGGCCGTAGGGCGGGTGGCCGATGTCATGAGCCAGGCCGGCCATATCCACCAGGTCGGGGTCACAGCCCAGCGGGACGGCCATGCCGCGGCCGATCTGGGCCACCTCGAGTGAGTGGGTAAGCCGGGTGCGCGGGTTGTCACTGTCCCGGGGACCGACCACCTGCGTCTTGTCCGCCAGTCGGCGAAAGGCCGCGCTGTGCAACACCCGGGCCCGGTCGCGGGCGAAGTCGCTGCGGTGCTCCGCGGATGTCCCGGGCAGCGCGGCGGTCTTGGCCGTTTCCGGCACGACGCGGCGCCGGTCGGGCTCGTCGTAGCAGCCGGACCGGGCGGGCGTGGGAAGGCGGGTCGTCACGTTCTAGTCACCGGGCCACAGTCTGCCAGTACGCCGTGGGCGAGATCGGGCCGGAGTTTTGCTGGCACCGGACCCTGCGGGGGTGCGCGGGCTACTACATTGGCGGTCATGCGCCTCGCCCGTCTGTTCAGCCTGATCGCCGCGGTCTTCGCCGTGGCCACCCTGGTGGCCCCGGCGGCGGCGGCAGAGCCGCCGTTCCGGCTGCCGGACTACGTCACCGACAACTCCGGTGCGCTCGACGACCGTCAGCTCGCCGAGGTGCAGAAGGCCGTCGACCAGCTCTACACCGACCGCCGGATCCGGTTGTGGGTGGTCTACGTGGAGTCCTTCGCACCCAAGGGCGGCTTCGACTGGACGCAGCAGACCTACAAGATGAGCGATCTCAGCGACCAGGACGCCCTGCTCGCGGTGGCCACGGCGGAGCGTTCCTATGGGTTCGTCGTGCCCAGCGCCGCGGCCGGGGGCAGCTCGACGAAGGTCGACAACATCCGGCGCGACAGAATCGTGCCGGCGCTCACCGACGGGGACTGGGCCGGGGCGGCGACGGCGGCCGCCGGCGGGCTGGCGGATATCAACAAGCCGTCCGGCGGTGGCAGCGTCTCACTGGCTCCGCTGGTGATCCTGGTCGGCATCGGGCTGGTGGTGATCGGCGGCCTGATGCTGTGGAGCCGACGGCGCCGGCAACGGCGCCATGAGGCCGATATCGCGGCGGCTAAACTCCTCGATCCGACCGATCCGGGCGCTCTGGCATCGGTGCCCATCGGGGCGCTCGACGAGCTGTCCCGCTCCCTGGTGGTCGACGTCGACAACGCGGTCCGCACCAGCGCCAACGAACTGGTGCTGGCCGTCGAGGAATTTGGTGAGTCGCAGACCGCCACGTTCGCCGCCGCCGTCGACAGTGCGCGGACCACCCTCCAGCAGGCCTTCGCCGTCCGGCAGAAACTCGACGACACCGTGCCCGAGCCGCTGCCCGAGCGCCGCGACCTGCTCACCCGGGTGGTCGTGTCGGCGGCGAAGGCCAACCGCGAACTGGACGCCCAGACCGAGTCGTTCCACCAGATGCGCGACCTCGTCTTCAACGCCCCGGAGCGGTTGGACACGCTGACCCGGCGACTGGTGGACGTCACCGCGCAGGTGGAGCCCTCGGCCCAGAAACTGACTGCGTTACGCGCTGAGTTCGCTGAGTCCGCGTTGGCCTCGGTCTCACGCAACGTCACCGCCGCCACCGAGCGACTCGAGTTCGCCGAAAAGGCGATCAGCCGGGGCCGCGAGCTCGCCGCCAAGCCGGTGGCGGGTGAGGTCGGTGAGCTGGTCGACTGCGTCCGTGGCGCGGAATCCGCTCTGCAGCAGGCGAATACGATGCTCGACGCGGTCGACAGCGCCGCCAGCGACATCCGCCGGGCGGTGTCAGCCCTGCCATCGGCGATCGAGGACATCCAGCGCGGGATCACCTCGGCCGCCGAACAACTGGCCCGGGGCGGACTGGGTAAGTCCGCGGAGCTGTCGTCGGCCCGCGACGCGGCGGTCAAGGCGGTCACCAACGCCGGAAGCGTCGGGGCCGCCGACCCACTGGGCGCATTCACCCAACTGACCCAGGCCGACGCCGATCTGGACCGGCTGCTGGCGACCGTCGCCGAGGAGCGCGAGGCCGCCGAGCGGCTCACCCGTTCCTATGAGCAGGCGTTGTTCACCGCCCAGTCCCGGGTGCGATCGGTCTCGGACTACATCGACACCCGCCGCGGCAGCATCGGCCCGGAGGCCCGCACCCGGTACAACGAGGCGGTCCGCCAACTCGAAGCGGCCCAGACCAAGAGCACGACCAACATCACCGAGGCCATCGCCCACGCCAACGGCGCCTCGCTGCTGGCCGCCCAAGCCCAGCAACTGGCCAACGATGACGTACAGGCCGGCCAGCGGCAGTACCACGCGCGCTACCGCGGCGGACAGTCCGATATGGGCGCGATGGTCGGCGGAATCATCCTCGGCAACATCCTCAGCGGAGGGTTCGGCGGGGGCGGATTCGGCGGCGGGGGCGGCGGATGGACGTCGACGACCTACGGCGGGTCCCAGGGCGGCGGCGGCGGACTGCTCGGCGGTGGCGGGCGCTTCTAGCTAGACGACGAGCTTGGCGGCAAGGTAGCTCACCACGTTGTCCAGGCCCACCCGCTCCTGGCTCATCGCGTCGCGGTCACGCACCGTCACGGCGTGGTCCTCAAGGGTGTCGAAGTCCACGGTGACACAGAACGGTGTGCCGATCTCATCCTGGCGGCGGTAGCGGCGGCCGATCGCGCCGGCGTCGTCGAACTCGGTGTTCCAGTTCTTGCGCAACTCTGCAGCCAGATCACGGGCCTTGGGGCTGAGGTCGGCGTGCCGCGACAGCGGCAGCACGGCGGCCTTGACCGGCGCGAGCCGCGGGTCCAGTCGCAGCACCGTGCGCTTGTCGACCCCGCCCTTGGCGTTGGGCGCCTCGTCCTCGTCGTAGGCGTCGACGAGAAACGCCATGAACGAACGGGTAAGTCCCGCTGCGGGTTCGATGACATACGGGATGAAGCGGGTGTCGCTGGTCTGGTCGTAATAGGACAGGTCCACCCCGGAGTGCTCCGAGTGCGTCTTGAGATCGAAGTCGGTGCGGTTGGCAATGCCCTCGAGCTCACCCCACGGATTGCCGGCGAAGCCGAATTTGTACTCGATGTCGGTGGTGCCAGCCGAGTAGTGCGACAGCTTCTCCAGGGGATGCTCGAAGAGGCGGAGGTTGTCGGGATCGATGCCCAGGTC
>JAIOQK010000104.1 GCA_021413425.1 Mycobacterium sp. | reverse complement strand
CGCAGCGCGAGCGCCGCGGTGACCGAAGGTCGCCCTGCGAAAGCCCGCCGGACCCGTACCGTCACCGAAACAGGTTCGGACAGTGCGTCATTCGTCTACCGGTACCGTGTCGGCAACCTCGTCATCTTCATTGCCCTCGTTGTGGCGGCAGCCCAACTGTTCAACCTGCAGGTACCGAAAGCCGCCGCGCTGCGCGCCCAGGCCGCCGGACAACTCAAGGTCGTCGACGTGGACAAGGCGTTGCGGGGCAGCGTCGTCGATCGCAACTTCGACAAGCTGGCCTTCACCATCGAGGCGCGCGCCTTGACGTTCCAACCTGCCAAGGTCCGCAAGCAACTCGCCGAGGCCAAGCAGAAGTCGCCGGAGGCGCCGGACCCGGATCAGCGACTGATCCAGATCGCCAAGGATGTCTCCACCCGGTTGAACAACCAGCCGGACTTCGCCACCGTGCTTAAGAAGCTGCGCAGTAATGAGACCTTCGTCTACCTGGCGCGGGCAGTGGATCCGGCTGTGGCCCAGACGATTTCAACGAAGTTTCCCGAGGTGGGCGCTGAGCGCCAGGACCTGCGCCAGTATCCCGGTGGCTCCCTGGCGGCCAACGTGGTCGGCGGCATCGACTGGGACGGCCACGGTCTGCTGGGACTGGAGGACTCGATGGATTCGGTGCTGGCCGGCACTGACGGCTCGGTCACCTACGACCGCGGTTCCGACGGTGTGGTGATCCCCGGCAGCAACCGCAACCGCCACCAGGCGCAAAACGGCTCGACCGTGCAGCTGACCCTCGACGACGACATCCAGTTCTATGTTCAGCAACAGGTGCAGATGGCCAAGAACGCCTCGGGGGCTCGTAACGCCTCCGCGGTGGTGCTGGATGCCAAGACCGGTGAAGTGCTGGCGATGGCGAACGACGACACCTTTGACCCCTCCCAGGACATCGGCCGCCAGGGCGACCGGCAGATCGGCAACCTGCCGGTGTCCTCGCCGTTCGAGCCGGGGTCGGTCAACAAGATCGTCACCGCCTCGGCGGTGATCGAGGCCGGGTTGTCCAATCCCGACGAGGTGCTCTCCGTTCCGGGGGTCATCGCAATGGGCGGGGTCAGCATCAAGGACGCGTGGAGCCACGGCGTCATGCCGTACACCACCACCGGCATCTTCGGTAAGTCCTCCAACGTCGGCACCCTGATGCTGGCCCAGCGACTCGGCCCGGAACGGTTCTACGAGATGCTGGGCAAGTTCGGTCTCGGCCAGCGCACCGGTGTCGGGCTGCCCGGCGAGAGCGCCGGCATCGTTCCGCCCATCGACCAGTGGTCGGGCAGCACCTTCTCCAACCTCCCCATCGGACAGGGCCTGTCGATGACCCTGCTGCAGATGACCGGGATGTATCAGGCCATCGCCAACGACGGGGTGCGGATCCCGCCACGGATCGTCAAGGCGACCATCGGCCCCGACGGTTCGCGGACCGAGGAGAAGCGCCCCGACGGGATCCGGGTGGTCTCCGCGGCGACCGCGCAGACGGTGCGCAACATGCTGCGGGCGGTCGTCCAGCGCGACCCGACCGGTGTGCAGCAGGGCACCGGCCCGGCCGCCGCGGTCGAGGGCTACCAGATCGCCGGCAAGACCGGCACCGCCCAGCAGATCAACCCCGGCTGCGGCTGCTACTACGACGACGTCTACTGGATCACCTTCGCCGGGTTGGCGCCCGCCGACGACCCCCGCTACGTCATCGGGATCATGCTGGACGCGCCCAGTCGCAGCGCCGATGGCTCGCCCGGCTACTCGGCCGCACCGCTGTTCCACAACATCACCGGATGGCTGCTGCAACGCGACAGCGTGCCGCTGTCGGCCGATCCAGGACCACCGCTCACCCTGCAAGCCGCCTGAGCCGTCCGCGCACCGCCGCTGGGTAGGGTGTCAGCCGACCCGCGGAAAGAGGAGGTGGCCGTGGTGACCAGTCATCTTCGGCCCCGCAACCCCCCCGGCCGGTCACTGCCCGCGCTGGCCGCCGGGGTGGGGGCCGACGGCGCCGACGGGCGCGCGCTGCCCGACACCCTGATCACCGGGGTGACCCTGCGTGCCCAGGACGCCGTCGACGGTGATCTGTTCGCCGCGCTGCCCGGGTCGGTGGCACACGGGGCGCAGTTCACCGCAGACGCCATCACCTCGGGTGCCGTGGCCGTGCTCACCGACGCCGAGGGGGTCGCCGTCATCCACCGTCTGCTGGGCGAGCCCGCGCCCGTCCCGGTGGTGGTGCACCCCGCGCCGCGCTCGGTTCTCGGGGCACTGGCCGCCGAGGTCTACGGACACCCCTCACAGAAACTGGTGGTACTCGGTGTCACCGGCACGTCGGGCAAGACCACCACGGCACACCTGATCGAGGCGGGTCTGCGGGCGGCGGGACGCACCACCGGACTGATCGGCACCGTCGGTGTCCGCATCGCCGGTGACGACGTGCCGAGTGCGTTGACCACACCGGAGGCACCCGCCCTGCAGGCGCTGCTGGCGGCCATGGCGGAGAAGGGGGTGGACACCGTGGTGATGGAGGTGTCCAGCCACGCTCTGGACCTCGGCCGAGTGGACGGAATCCGTTTCGCCGTAGGCGGTTTCACCAACCTCTCCCGCGACCACCTTGACTTCCATCCGACGATGGAGGCCTACTTCGAGGCCAAGGCCAAGTTGTTCGACCCCGCCTCGCCCCGGCGCGCGGCCGTCTCGGTGGTGTGCGTCGACGACGACGCCGGTGTCGCGATGGCGGCCCGGGCGGACGGCGCGATCACGGTCAGCGCCGACGGTGACCAGGCCGACTGGTACGCCGAGGGCATTGTGGCCCCCGAGGCGGGCGTGCAGGAGTTCTCCGCAGTGGATCCGGCCGGCGTGCACCACCGGCTGCGGATCCGGCTGCCCGGGCGCTACAACGTGGCCAACGCCCTGCTGGCGGTGGCCATGCTGGACGCCGTCGGGGTGTCACCCGATCAGGCCGCGGCGGGTCTGCGCACCGCCGCGGTACCCGGCCGCCTCGAGGCCGTCGACCGCGGCCAGGACTTCCTCGCCGTCGTCGACTACGCGCACAAGCCCGGTGCCCTGCAGGCCGTGCTGCAGACCCTGCGCCGGCCGCAGGGGCGGCTCGCGGTTGTGCTCGGGGCGGGTGGCAACCGTGACCCCGGCAAACGTGAGGCGATGGGCGTCGTCGCCGCCGAGCTGGCGGATCTTGTCGTGGTCACCGACGACAACCCCCGCGACGAGGATCCCGCCACCATCCGGTCCGCCATCCTCTCCGGCGCCGGTCAGGCCCACCGCGCTCAGGCCAACCGCACCAGGGCCGCCGAGGTGGTCGAGATCGGCGATCGCCGCGAGGCGATCTCCCACGCGGTCGGATGGGCGCGTGCGGGTGATGTGGTGGTGATCGCAGGCAAGGGTCACGAGCGCGGTCAGACCGCAGCCGGGGTGACGCGGCCGTTCGACGACCGCGAGGAACTCGCCGCGGCCCTGGACCGGGTCCGGGCGCGGCGATGATCGAACTGAGCGTCGCCCGGGTCGCCGAGATCGTCGGCGGCGAACTGGCGGACATCACCCCCGCCGAGGCAGCGGCCACTTACGTCACCGGCACCGTCGAGTTCGACTCGCGGGCGATCGGCCCCGGCGGGCTGTTCCTGGCGTTGCCCGGCGCGCGAACCGACGGCCACGACTTCGCCGCCGCCGCCGTGGCGGCCGGCGCGGTCGCCGTGCTGGCCGCCCGGCCGGTCGGCGTGCCGGCCATCGTCGTTCCGTCCGCCCGGGAGGATTCAGTGGCCGACGCGCATGCCGGTGTGCTCGAGCACGACGCCGACGGAGCGGGCGCGGCCGTGCTGGCCGCACTGGGCCGCCTCGCCGCCGAGGTGGCCGGTGAACTGGCCGCCGGCGGTATGCGAATCATCGGCATCACCGGGTCTTCGGGTAAGACCTCCACCAAAGATCTGGTCGCCGCCGTACTGCGTCCCCTCGGCGAGGTCGTCGCGCCGCCCGGATCGTTCAACAACGAACTCGGTCATCCCTGGACGGTGCTACGGGCCACCCGGGACACCGAGTTCCTGGTGCTGGAGATGTCGGCCCGCCACCTCGGCAACATCGCCGCATTGGCCCGGATCGCGCGCCCGTCGATCGCGGTGGTACTCAACGTCGGCACCGCACACCTCGGTGAGTTCGGTTCGCGGGAGATTATCGCCACGACGAAAGCTGAACTGGTACAGGCGGTTCCGGACTCCGGGGTGGTCATCCTCAACGCCGACGACCCGGTCGTGGCGGCGATGGCGTCGAAGACCTCCGCCCGGGTGGTCACCGCCGGGCGCTCCGTGGGTTCGGACGTGCGGGCCGAGCAGATCGAGCTCGACGCACTGGCCCGGCCCAGCTTCACCCTGGTGACCGCCGCCGGCCGTGCCGCGGTCACCCTGGCCGTGCACGGCGAGCATCAGGTCGGCAACGCGCTGTCTGCCGCCGCGGTGGCGCTGGAATGCGGGGCCACACCGGCTTCGGTGGCCGCCGCGCTCGCCTCGGCCGCCCCGGCGTCGCGGCACCGGATGGAGGTGCACACCCGTACCGACGGGGTGACGGTGATCAACGACGCCTACAACGCCAACCCGGACTCGATGCGGGCCGGACTGCAGGCCCTGGCGGTGATGGCGCGCGACGGGGGACACCGGAGCTGGGCCGTACTGGGCGAGATGGGCGAACTCGGTGAGGAATCCGTTACCGAGCATGACCGCATCGGCCGGCTTGTTGTGCGCTTAGATATCAGTCGGCTCGTCGTCGTCGGAAGTGGGAGGCCCATGAGCGCCATGCACCACGGGGCGGTGATGGAGGGTTCCTGGGGCTCGGAGTCGATCCAGGTAGCCGACGCCGATGCCGCGGGGGAGTTGCTGCGCCGCGAACTGCAGCCCGGTGACGTGGTGCTGGTCAAGGCCTCCAACGCCGCTGGGCTGGGTGCCCTGGCCGACGCCCTGGTGCAGGACGCCCCCGGATGAGACTGATTCTCGTGGCAGTCGGCATCTCGCTGACGGTGTCGATCCTGTTGACGCCCTGGCTGGTCCGGCTGTTCACCAGGCAGGGTTTCGGGCAGGAGATCCGAGAGGACGGCCCGCCCAGCCACCACACCAAACGGGGCACCCCGTCGATGGGCGGCGTGGCCATCGTCGCCGGCATCTGGGCCGGCTACTTCGGCACCCATATCGTCGGGCTGGCACTGGACGGCAGCGGTCCGACGGCATCGGGACTGCTGGTGCTCGGACTGGCCACCGCTTTAGGCGGCGTCGGCTTCATCGACGATCTGATCAAGATCCGCCGAGCCCGCAACCTCGGGCTGAACAAGACCGCCAAGACCATCGGCCAGATCGGTTCGGCGGTGCTGTTCGGCGTTCTGGCGCTGCAGTTCCGTAACGCCGACGGCCTCACGCCGGGCAGCGCGCAGCTGTCCTACGTCCGCGAAATCGCCACTGTCACATTGCCGCCCCTGCTTTTCGTCGTGTTCGTGGTGTTCGTCATCAACGCCTGGGGTAACGCGGTGAACTTCACCGACGGACTCGACGGGCTGGCCGCGGGCAGTATGGCCATGGTCAGTGCGGCCTATGTGCTGATCACCTTCTGGCAGTACCGCAACGCCTGCGCGACGGCGCCGGGCCTGGGTTGCTACAACGTGCGAGACCCGCTGGATCTGGCGCTCATCGCCGCCGCGACCGCCGGGGCCTGCATCGGCTTTCTGTGGTGGAACGCCGCCCCGGCCAAGATCTTCATGGGTGACACCGGGTCGCTGGCGCTCGGCGGCATCATCGCGGGCCTGTCGATCACCAGCCGCACCGAGGTGCTCGCCGTGGTGCTCGGCGCGCTGTTCGTCGCCGAGGTCACCTCGGTGGTGGTGCAGATCCTGGCCTTCCGGACCACCGGGCGGCGGGTGTTCCGGATGGCGCCGTTCCATCACCACTTCGAACTCGTCGGGTGGGCCGAGACGACGGTGATCATCCGGTTCTGGCTGCTGACCGCGATCGCCTGCGGTCTGGGTGTGTCGCTGTTCTACAGCGAATGGCTGAGCGCCATAGGTGATTAGTGCCGTCGGCGACTGACCTGCGCCCGCTGGCTCCCCGAGCCCGGGTGCTGGTGGCCGGGGCCAGGGTGACCGGCCGGGCCGTGCTGCGCGCACTGGCCTCATGGGATCTGCGGCTGTCGGTGTGCGACGACAACGCTGAGGCGCTCGCGGCGCTGTCCGGGGTGGATGCCATGACCCCCGCCGATGCCGCCGCCCGGGCCGCCGGTTTCGACCTGGTGGTGACCAGCCCGGGCTTCCCGCCGACCACGCCGGTGCTCGCCGCCGCGGCTGCCGGCGGCGTGCCGATCTGGGGCGACGTCGAGTTGGCCTGGCGCCTGGATGCCGCCGGCCATTACGGCCCGCCCCGGCAGTGGCTGGTGGTCACCGGCACCAACGGCAAGACGACCACCACCTCGATGCTGCACGCCATGCTGCTGGCGGGCGGCCGTGACGCGGTGCTGTGCGGAAATATCGGCGAGCCGGTCCTCGACGTGCTGCCGGCGACCGCCGGTGTGCTCGCCGTGGAGGTGTCGAGTTTCCAGCTGTTCTGGGCGCCGTCGCTGCGCCCGGAGGCAGGTGTGGTGCTCAACGTCGCCGAGGACCACCTCGACTGGCACGGCAGCTTCGAGGCCTACGCCGCGGCCAAGTCCCGCGCGCTGGACGGCCGGGTGGCCGTGGTCGGGCTCGATGATCCGCCGGCGCGGGCCCTGCTGGCCACCGCCGAGGCGCCGGTGAAGGTGGGCTTCGCGCTCGGTGACCCGAGCCCCGGGGAACTGGGGGTCCGCGACGGGCTGCTCATCGACCGGGCGTTCGCGCCCGATCTGGCCCTGGCCCCGGTCGCGTCGATCCCGGTCGCGGGCCCGGTCGGTGTTCTCGACGCGCTCGGTGCGGCGGCGCTGGCCCGGGCGGTCGACGTCCCCGCCGACGCCATCGCCTCGGCGCTGGCCGGTTTCCGGGTCGGACGTCACCGCGGGGAACGGGTGGGGGCGATCGGCGGGGTGACCTTCGTGGACGACTCCAAGGCCACCAACCCGCACGCGGCGCAGGCGTCGATCCTGGCCTACCCGCGGGTGGTGTGGGTCGCCGGCGGGCTGCTCAAAGGGGCCTCCATCGCCGA
>JAIOQK010000195.1 GCA_021413425.1 Mycobacterium sp. | reverse complement strand
CAGGTGACCGCGCTGGGTGGCACCGTCACCGCGACCACCTCGGTGCGCTACGGCGACATCTCCGGACCGCCACGCGCCCACCAGTTGGAGTTGCGTGCGTCGTGGACGGCCACCACTCCGGAACTGGCCACCCATGTGCAGCCGTTCTGCGAGGTGCTCGAGCATGCGGCGGGGCTGCCGCCGGCGGGGGTCACCGACTTGTCCTCCCGCTCCCGCGCCTGAGATGTCCGACGCCGACACCGGCCCCGGCGCCGAGGCCGCCGAATCGGACGAGCCGACCGCACCCGAGGCGAACGCCACGCCCCTGCTCTGCCCCGCCGACGGGGTACCGCAACTGTCGGCCAGCGCCGAGCAGATCGCCGACGCCGCCGAGCGGCTGTCGCGGGGGCACGGCCCGTTCGCGGTCGACGCCGAACGCGCCTCGGGTTTCCGATACTCCAACCGGGCCTACCTCATTCAGATCCGTCGCAGCGGATCGGGCACCGTGCTGATCGACCCGGTGAACCACGGCGGCAGCCCTCTGGATGTGCTGCGGCCGGTGGCCGAGGTACTGGCCTCCGACGAGTGGATCCTGCACGCCGCCGACCAGGACCTGCCGTGCCTGGCCGAGGTGGGGATGCGACCGCCCTCGCTGTACGACACCGAACTGGCCGGGCGACTGGCCGGCCTGGAGCGGGTCAACCTCGCGGCCATGGTGCAGCGGCTGCTGGGCCTGGGCCTGGCCAAGGGGCACGGTGCGGCCGACTGGTCCAAGCGCCCACTGCCCGAAGCGTGGCTGAATTACGCCGCACTCGATGTCGAGGTGCTGATCGAACTGCGCGCGGCCATCGACGCGCTGCTGGCCGAGCAGGGTAAGAGCGCCTGGGCCGCTGAGGAATTCGAATTCTTCCGCTGCGCCGAGAGTGTGCCCACCCGCCGGGATCGCTGGCGGCGCACATCGGGGCTGCACAAGGTCCGCACCACCGAGGCGCTGGCGGCGGTGCGCGAACTGTGGACGGTGCGCGACCGCATCGCGCGCACCCGCGACATCGCACCCGGGCGGATCCTGCCCGACTCCGCGATCGTCGCCGCCGCACTGGCCGACCCCAAGACCGTCGAGGAACTGGTCGCGCTGCCGGTGTTCGGCGGCAGCCGGCAGCGCCGGAGCGCGAAGGTGTGGGTGGACGCACTGGCCGCGGCACGGGCCACCGATGACCCGCCGGAGATCAACGAACCGCTCACCGGGCCGCCGCCGCCGGTGCGGTGGAGCAAGCGCAAACCGGAGGCCGCGGTGTTCCTCGAGGCGGCCCGCGCCGCGCTGGGCGCGCTGTCAGCCCAGATGAGTGTGCCGGCCGAAAACCTGCTCTCACCGGATCTGGTGCGTCGGCTGTGCTGGGACTGGCAGCCGGCACCCGAGCCCGACGCCGCGGTGGAGACGTTTCTGAACGATGCCGGGGCGCGCAACTGGCAGCGCCAACTGGTGGTGCCGGTGCTGGCCCAGGCCCTCACCGCGCCGGCGGCGTCCCCCGCCCCCTCCGGCGAGCAGACATAAAGTCGCCCCGACACGCCGGGCGAAGTCGGAACTTTGTGTCTGCTCGCGGGGAGACCGGAGTTAGTCGATGCGCTCGGCCGGCGACTCATCGCGCGCGCCGAGGGCGGCCACCCAGCCGGTGACCTGGCGGGCGATGTTGCGTTCGCTGAGCCCGACGTCGCCGAGCACCTCGTTGCGGGAGGCGTGGTCGAGGAAGCGCTGCGGGACACCGACGTCGCGGCACGGGACGTCGATGTCGGCCGCGCGCAGCGCCGCCGAGACCGCCGAGCCCACGCCGCCACTTAGTCCGTTGTCCTCGCAGGTCACCACGAGCTTGTGCGCGGCGGCCATGGCGTGCAACGCCGCGGGCACCGGCAGTATCCAGCGCGGGTCGATGACCGTCACGCCGATGCCCTGGTTGCGCAACCGCTCGGCGACCCGCAGCGCCATGCCGGCGAACGCGCCGATCGCCACCAGCAGCACGTCGGCAGAGAGCCCGTCGGCGGGCTCGGCCAGCACGTCGACACCGTCGACCCGTTTGATCGCCGGGATATCTTGGCCCACTTCACCTTTCGGGAAGCGGATCGCGGTGGGCCCGTCGAAGACGTCGAGCGCTTCACCGAGCTCTTCGCGAAGCCGCGCTCCGTCGCGCGGGGCGGCCACCTGGATGCCCGGGATGATGTTGAGGACCGACAGGTCCCACATGCCGTTGTGGCTGGCGCCGTCGTTGCCGGTGATCCCGGCGCGGTCGAGCACGATGGTCACCGGCATCTTGTGCAGGGCTACATCCATCAGCAGCTGGTCGAACGCCCGGTTGAGGAATGTGGAGTAGATCGCCACCACCGGGTGAAGTCCACCCATTGCCAGCCCGGCCGCCGACGTCATCGCGTGCTGCTCGGCGATACCCACGTCGAAGAGCCGGTCGGGATAGCGCTCCCCGAAGGCGGCCAGGCCGGTCGGTCCCGGCATGGCGGCGGTGATCGCCACGATGTCGCGGCGCTTGGCGGCGTAGGCGATCAGCGAATCGGAGAACACCGACGTCCAGCCTGGTGCCGACGCGGTGGTGGCCAGCCCGGTCTCCGGGTCGATGATCCCGCAGGCGTGCATCTGCTCGGCCTCGTCGTTCTCCGCCGGCGCGTAGCCCATCCCCTTGCGGGTGACCACGTGCACGATCACCGGGGCGTTGAAGCCGCGGGCGTGGCGCAGGGCGTTCTCCACAGCGTGCTCGTCGTGGCCGTCGATCGGACCGACGTACTTCAGTCCGAGGTCGGTGAACATGGCCTGCGGTGAGATCGCGTCCTTGAGCCCGACTTTGACGCTGTGCATCGCCTGATAGGCGACCTCGCCCACGACGGGCATGCCGCGCACCGCGGAGCGCCCGCGTTCCAGGATCCGCTCGTATATCGGCTGCAGACGCAGTCCGGCAAGGTGATCGGCCAGCCCGCCGATGGTGGGCGCGTAGCTGCGGCCGTTGTCGTTGACGACGATCACCACCGGGCGCCTGGCCGCGGCGATGTTGTTCAGCGCCTCCCAGCACATGCCGCCGGTGAGCGCGCCGTCGCCGACGACCGCAACCACGTGACGGTTGCGCTGGCCGGTCAATTCGAAGGCCTTCGCCAGTCCGTCGGCATATGACAGCGCCGAGGAGGCGTGGCTGGATTCCACCCAGTCGTGGTCGCTTTCGGACCGCGACGGATAGCCCGACAAACCGCCCTTGCACCGCAGCGTGTCGAAGTCGGCCCAGCGCCCGGTCAGCATCTTGTGGACGTAGGCCTGGTGGCCGGTGTCGAAGATGATCGGATCGTGCGGGGAGTCGAAGACCCGGTGCAACGCCAGGGTGACCTCGACCACACCGAGGTTGGGACCCAGGTGGCCGCCGGTGGCGGCAACCTTGTGGATGAGGAACTGGCGGATCTCGGCGGCCAGTTCCGTCAGCTGATCCTGGGTAAGGCGCTGCAGATCAGCGGGGCCGCGGACCTGTTCGAGCATCGGACCAGTCTACGCAGCGCCGCCGTATCCGTCCCGTTCGGTCAGGTAGACGTCGGGCACACCGTCGCGGTCGGCATCGGCGGTTTCCAACTCGAAGACCCTCCGGTAATGCCGGTTGCGGATGCGCAGCAGGATGGCCGCCAGGAAGGCCGCCAGCAAAGATCCGGCCAGCACGCCGACCTTAACGATGTCCTGGCGCGCCGACCCGGTGCCGTAGGCCAACTCCCCGATCAGCAGCGATACCGTGAATCCGATCCCGGCCAGCAGCGAGACGCCGAAGACGTCGATCCACCGCAACGACGAATCCAGGCTGGCCCGGGTGGCGGCGGCCAGCAAACGGGTGGTGCCGAAGATCCCGACGGCCTTGCCGATCACCAGGCCGCAGACGATGCCGAGCGCGATCGGATCGCTCAGGGCGGTCACCAATCCGTCATAGCCGCCGAAGGTCACCCCGGCGGCGAAGAAGGCGAACACCGGGACGGCGAATCCCGCCGACAGCGGACGCATCAGGTGCTCGAAGTGCTCGGCCAGGCCGGGCCCCGCGTCGGGACCGCCGGCCTTCTCGCTGCGCAGCACCGGCACGGTGAACCCCAGCAGCACCCCGGCCACGGTGGCGTGCACCCCGGATTCGTGGACCAGCGCCCAGGTGGCCAGCGCCAGCGGGATCAGCAGCCAGCCCGACCGGACGCGCCGCTGCACCAGCAGGGTGAACAATGCCAGCGGGATCAGCGCCCCCAGCAGCGCGGCGACATTGATCCTGGTGGTGTAGAACACCGCGATCACGGTGATCGCCAGCAGGTCGTCGACCACCGCGAGGGTCAGCAGGAAGGTGCGCAGCGCGGCCGGCAGGTGGGTGGAGATCACCGCCAGCACCGCCACGGCGAACGCGATGTCGGTGGCGGTCGGGATGGCCCAGCCGCGCACCGCGCCGTCCCCGGCACCCGCGGTCCACGCCACGAAGATCAGCGCCGGCACCACCATGCCGCCCACCGCTGCCGCGATCGGCAGGGCGGCCCGGGCGGGGTCGCGCAGATCCCCGGCGACGAACTCGCGCTTGAGTTCCAGGCCGACGACGAAGAAGAAGATCGCCAGCAGCCCGTCGGCGGCCCAGCCGCCCAGCGACAGGTTCAGGTGCAGTCCGTAGTCGTCACTGCCGATCCGCAGATCGCCCAGGGCGTGGTACGCCGATGACCACGGCGAGTTGGCCCAGATCAGTGCGATCGTGGCCGCCGCGAGCAGGAGGGCACCGCCGACGGTCTCCTTGTGCAGGATCGAGATGACCCGCCGGGTCTCCGACCAGGATCCGCGGGTGAACAGACGGGCCGGCATGTCACGAACCTACAAGCGGACCCTCACCGGGTCAGCACAACCACGCACTCGACGTGATGTGTCAGCGGGAAGGCGTCGAAGACCCGGATCGTCTCGACGCGGTATCCGTGCTCGCGGTAGAGACCGACGTCGCGGGCGAAGGCGGCCACCTCACACCCGAAATGGACCACCCGCGACACCCCGGCCCCGGCCAGTGCGGTGATCACCTCGCGACCCGCCCCGGCCCGCGGGGGGTCCAGCACGGCGATGTCGGCGCCGACTGACTGCGCGGTTAGGAATTGCCGCACCGATTGCGAAATCACCTGCAGCCCAGGCACATCGGCCAAGGC
>JAIOQK010000103.1 GCA_021413425.1 Mycobacterium sp. | reverse complement strand
GAGAGACCGAGGGTCGGGTGCGCGATCTTGCCATCTTTGATCAACGCCTCGACAGTTGCCTTGACCTCGTTGACCGGGATCGCAAAGCCGAGTCCACTTGCACTGTCGGACAGCGACTTTCCGGCGGTATTGATACCAATGACTTCAGAATTCATGTTGATCAGCGGACCGCCGGAGTTGCCGTGGTTGATCGAGGCGTCGGTTTGGACGGCGTCGATCACGGTGTCGGTGTCGGACCCCTCGCCCGACAGCGGCACCGGCCGGTTCAGCGCGCTGATGATGCCGGTCGTGACCGTGCTGCGCAGGCCCAGGGGCGCCCCGACCGCAACGACCTCCTCCCCGACCTTGAGCTTGTCGGAGTCGCCGAACCGGGCGACGGTGAGGTTGTCGACGTTATCGACCTTGAGAACGGCGAGGTCGGTCTTGGGGTCGCGGCCCACCAGGTTCGCCGGCACCTCCTTGCCGTCGTTGAACACGACGGTCATCTTGAACTTGCTGGGGGTGGCGGCGGCTTCGGAGATGACGTGGTTGTTGGTGACGACGTATCCGCGCCCGTCGACCACCACGCCCGAACCCTGGGCGCCCTGCTCCTCGCTCTTGGTCTCAATGGTCACCACCGAGTCGGCCACCGAGGCGGCGACTGCCGCGAACCGGCCCGCCGGCAGGTCGCCGTTGTCGGAGGTCGACAGGGTCACCTTGGAGGTGGTGAACGCCTCGACGACCTCGGCCGTATTGCGGCCCACCCACCCGCCCACCAGACCCAGCAGCAGGGCGGTGATGCCGAGGACGGCCAGTGCGGTGTAGGACACCCGGCCGCCGAAGAGGACCTCGCGTACACCGAGCTTTCCGGTCGGCGGCGCCACGGCCGCCGGAGCCGATTGCTGCAGTGCCGGGGTTCCCAGCGCGGCGCCGGTGGACGGGTCGCGCCACGGGTCGGCCGGGGCGTCGGTCAGGCCGGCATCGGCGTCGAGGGCGCCGGAGTCGGCCGGATGCCGCTGCAACGAGTCGGCACCGGGATGCGGGCGGCCGAACGCTTCGGCCATGACCGGATCGGCCGGCTTCTCAGCCGGGTTGAATTCGTCGGCGCGGCGGAAGCGGGCCGGCCGGAGCGCCTCGGCGATGAAGGAACCCCGGACGCCGTTGGGCCGACCGAATGTCCGGCTGGCCTGGGGATCCACCGGCGGCCGTGACACCGGCCGGGGAGCCAGCCGGTTCGTGCCGCCGGAATTGTCCTTATCGGAACTCAACGTCAACCTCGATCCACACGTGGGCAGGATTGGCCGGGACTGCGGACAGGATTGTTCTGCGACAGCACCGGCCGCTCCGCGCTGATTGCGATGGCCTTCACCCTACCGGCGCTTGCGCCGGACGCGCGGGGCACGGGGCTCCGACTGGTCGGCGAGCGGCGCCGGGGGTGCCGGATCCTCCGGCGTGGACTGCGGGATAGCCGCCAGCAGTCCCATCAGGGTGCTGGGCATGTTGACCGGCCGACAGTCCCGCAGCGCGTCCCGGGCTTGGCTTTGGGCATCCACTTCAGCAGAGCACTGTGGGCATCGCGCCAGGTGGCCCGCGGCACGCAGGTGCGCCTTCATGGGCAATTCGCCGTCGACGTAGGCCGCAACCGCCTCGACCGACAGGTGGTCGGTGGAGCTGAACCGGGGCGCGGCGTTGAGCAGCCGGTGGTCGATGGTGACGAAGTGATCCGGGAGCCACGACAGTGCCCGTCGGAACATATGCCCCGGGTCGACCATCACCGGCTCTCCTCTCCTGACGCCCGCGTTGTAACAGCTAGTTAAGAATGTAGCGCGTGAACACGGGTCGGACCGGTCATGACGGCGCGTTGTGGGGAACGCACCCGTTCAGGCCGGTGCGGCACCCGCCTGCAGCGCTGCGCCCGGGAAGTTGGCGGCCAGGTAGTCGCGCAGTGCCTGGCGGCCGCGGTGGATGCGGCTGCGCACGGTGCCGAGCTTGACGCCCAGGGTGGCGCCGATCTCCTCGTAGGACAGGCCTTCGATATCGCACAGGACCACCGCGGCGCGAAACTCCGGCGGCAACGAATCGAGCGCCGCCTGCAGGTCCGGACCCAGCAGGGCGTCGTGGTAGATCTGCTCGGGGGTCGGTCCCACCGACGGCACCCGGTCGTAGTCCTCCGGCAGCGCCTCCATCCGGATACGCGCACGCCGACGGACCATGTCGAGGAAGAGGTTGGTGGTGATGCGATGCAACCAGCCCTCGAAGGTGCCGGGCTGATAGCTCTGCACCGAGCGGAACACCCGGATGAAGGTCTCCTGGGTGAGGTCCTCGGCGTCGTGCTGGTTGCCCGAGAGCCGGTAGGCCAACCGGTAGACCCGGTCGGCGTGCTGGCGCACCAGTTCATCCCACGACGGCCTGGCCGCCCTATCACCCGTCGCGTCGAACACGGCGGTGCCGTGCAGTTCGTCGGACGTCTCAGCCCAGTCCGTGTCACCGGCCGGTGCGGCATGCGCCGTCGCGGCAGACACAGCGGCAGTGGCCGTCAGTGAAGTGGTCGTCGGATCCTCCTGTGGTCCCGGCTCCTGCGGCGCGATGCCGCGCGGTGCGTTAATGCTCACAACACCCGTCCGCGTGGGGGTATTCCCCGGCCGGTGCTTCATGTGTTCACCCTCTCGCATCGCGGTGAGGAAGCTCTGTGAGCAAACTTAGTGATGACTAAGAAATTTTGCGTTAATCCTGTTTGCTAGGCACATCACGTCATAAATTGGTCACTGTCAGCAATCTCACAATCGACTCCTTCGAGGCAGCCGGGGACCGGGCGGACTCCCGGCGCTGTCGCGGGGCCGGAACCAGGCGACATTCATCTACGCTTCTTCAGATGTCCACCACAGACGAACCCGCCGCGCCGCAGCCCAGCCGCGCTCAGCGGATCCTGGAGCACGCCGAGGGTTCGATCTCCGAGGACGATATCGTCGCCGCCGCGCGGGAGCGGGCCCTGGACACCGGGGCGGGAGCGGTGACGCCCGCCGTCGGGGCCCTGCTGAGCCTGCTGACCCGGCTGGGCGGTGGGCGGGCGGTGGTCGAGGTGGGCACCGGCGCGGGTGTGAGCGGGCTGTGGCTGCTCTCCGGCATGCGCGACGACGGGGTGCTCACCACCATCGACATCGAGCCCGAACACCAACGACTGGCCAAGCAGGCGTTCACCGAGGCCGGCATCGGGCCGGGACGCACCAGGCTGATCGCCGGCCGCGCCCAGGAGGTACTGACCCGCCTCGCCGATGAGTCCTACGATCTGGTGTTCATCGACGCGACCCCTTCCGAACACCCGCACTTCGTGGTCGAGGGCGTGCGGTTGCTGCGACCCGGCGGGGCGATCGTCGTCCACCACGCCAGCCTCGACGGCAGGGCCGACGATCCGGCCGCCCACGATCCCGAGGTGACCGCCGTCCGGGAGGCCACCCGGCTGATCGCCGAGGATGAGCGCCTCACACCGGTGCTGGTGCCATTGGGCGACGGCGTGCTGGTCGCGGTTCGGGACTGAGGCCGGCTAGTCGGTTTCTGCCGTTCCATCGGCACTCTCGGGCATATTGCGCGCAATGATCCGGACTTCGGTGATGGCGTTGCGGGCCACCGCGCCGACCTCGACCGTCCAGTCCGTCAATTCGACTCGGTCGCCCGCTGATTCGGGTATGCGCCCCAGCGCGACCAGAACGAGACCGGCGATAGTCGTGTAGTCCCCGCGTGGCGCATCACCGAGTTGCACGCCCAGATCATCGAGGTCGTGAATCGGAAAACTGCCCGGCAAGATCAGGTCTCCGTCGGCCAGTCGTCTGGCCGCGATGACATCTCGGTCGGTTTCGTCATAGATTTCGCCGACGATCTCCTCGAGCACGTCCTCCAGCGTGACGATCCCGGCCGCACCACCACGTTCATCCACGACGAGAGCGAACTGCTCCCGATCGTTCTTGAAACAACGCAACGCCTCCGAAACCGGCAGGCTGTCGGGAAGATTGAGGATCGGCCTGACCGCGCCTCCCAGAGTGGCCTCGTCGACCAGGAGATCGCGGAGGTGAACTACGCCGATCACCTCATCCAAGTCTCGGGAGTGAACCACCGGCGCTCGTGAGTGCCCCGATGCCACAAGCACCTTGCGGGCTTCCGCAAGAGGCATTCCTGACGGCAACGTCACCACAGCGCGACGCGGAATCAGGATCTCACGCAAGATCCGCTCGTGAATCTCCAGCGCCCCGGCGATCATCTGCCGTTGTTCGGGACTGAGCACCCGCTGCACCGCGACGAGCTCCTGAAGTTCCCGGGTCGACAGTTGCTCACCGGAACCTTCGGAACCTCCCCCCAGGATCCGAACCAGGACGTCGGTGGATCTGCCCAACAACCACACAAGGGGTTTGGTGACCACTGCAAGCCTGTCCAGCGGCGGTGCGACAAGAAGCGCCCAGCGCTGTGGGTACTGCATCGCCAGCCGTTTGGGGACCAACTCGCCGACGATAATGTTGATGGCGGCCAGCACGAGAGTCACCGAGGTGATCGCGACGGCCTCGGCCGCACCGCCGAGGAAGTCCAGCGCCGGCACCAGCGGCTCCGCCAGGGTCACTGCCGCCGTAGCCGAGGCCAGATAGCCGGCAAGCGTGATGCCCAGCTGGATCGTTCCCAGATACCGGTTGGGGTCACGGGCCAGACGCACGAGTGCGCGTTCCCTGCGGCCGCCGCTGCGTTCCAGGGCGCGCAGCTGGCCCTCGCGAAGTGATACCAGGGCGAGCTCGCTGCCGGCGAACAGACCGTTGATCAGGAGGAGCACCGTGATGAGACCGATGTCGAATGCATAGCGACCCATAATCAAGTTCAACTCTATCCAAGCGGCCCAGGGGCTCCACCCGCTACGGTTGGCGGCTGGGTCGGCCTGCACACGATCGTGAGTACGCAGGCGGCGCCGAGGAGGCCGACATGGAACTGATGACCGGCTTCGGCCTGGCCAGTGCCGCGGGCCTGAACGCCTACATTCCCCTGCTGTCGATGGGGCTGCTCGACCGCTACACCAGCCTGGTGAACCTGCCCAGCGGGTGGGCGTGGCTGTCCAACGGCTGGGTGATCGCGATCGTGGCCGTGCTGCTGCTGATCGAGATCGTGGCCGACAAGGTGCCCGCGCTGGACTCGGTCAACGACGCCGTGCAGACCTTCGTGCGGCCGACATCGGGCGGCATCGTGTTCGGGTCGGGCACAGCGGCACAGACGGCGGCGGTCGCCGACCCCGCCGAGTTCGCCCGCACCGGACAGTGGGTTCCGGTGGCCATCGGGGTGGTCACCGCACTGGTGGTGCACCTGACCAAGACCGCGGTGCGCCCGGCGGCCAATGTCGCCACCGCCGGCGTGGCCGCTCCGGTGCTCAGCACCATCGAAGACGTCACCAGCGTCGGCCTGACCTTCATCGCGATCCTGATCCCGGCATTGGTGGCGGTGGTGCTGATCGCGCTGATATGGGCTGCGGTATGGCTGCTACGCCGACGGCGCAAGCGGTTGCGCACCCAGGCCGACGCGGGCGGCTAGATCCAGACTCCCTTACCGACGGCGACCACTCCGCCGGCGCTGATCGCGAAACGTTCGCGATCCTTCTCCAGATCCACCCCGACCTGCTCGCCCGGTCCGACGACGACGTTCTTGTCCAGGATCGCCCGGCGCACCACCGCGCCGCGGCCGACACGGACGCCGGGCATCAGCACGCTGCCCTCGACGATCGCGCCGTCGTCGACGACCACGTTGCTTGAGAGCACCGAGGTGCGCACCGTGGCCGCCGAGATGATGCTGCCCGCACCGACCACAGACTCCTGCGCCGAACCGCCGTTGACGAACTTCGCCGGCGCCAGGTTCTCCGACTCGCCCCGGATCGGCCAGCGCTTGTTGTAGAGGTTGAACACCGGATGCACCGACACCAGGTCCATGTGGGCGTCGAAGAACGCGTCAAGGGTGCCGACATCGCGCCAGTACCCGTGGTCGCGTTCGGTGGCTCCGGGCACTTCATTGTCGTTGAAGTCGTACACCGCCGCCATACCGTCGCCGACCAGACGCGGAATGATATCGCCGCCCATGTCGTGATCGGAGGTGTCGTCGTCGGCATCAGCGCGGATCGCATCGATGAGCACCTTGGTGGTGAAGATGTAGTTGCCCATCGACACGAAGGTCTGCTCGGGGTTGTCCGGTGTGCCCGGTGGATCGGCGGGCTTCTCCACGAAACTGCGGATGCGGCCGGATTCGTCGGCGTCGATGCATCCGAAGGCGCTGGCATCCGCGCGTGGCACCCGAATGCCGGCCACCGTTGCCCCGGCGCCGCTTTCAATGTGGAACTTGACCATCTGCTCGGGATCCATCCGGTACACGTGGTCGGCCCCGAACACCACGATGTAGTCAGGATCCTCGTCGTAGATCAGATTCAGCGACTGATAGATGGCATCGGCGGAACCGGTGTACCACCGCGGGCCGAGTCGCTGCTGGGCGGGCACCGGGGTGATGTACTCCCCCGCCAGACCACTCAACCGCCAGTTCTGTGAGATGTGGCGGTCCAGCGAGTGCGACTTGTATTGCGTCAGTACGCAGATGCGCAGGTATCGGGCATTGACGAGGTTGGACAGCACAAAGTCGATCAGCCGGTACGCCCCGCCGAAGGGAACAGCGGGCTTGGCCCGGTCGGCGGTGAGGGGATAGAGCCGCTTCCCCTCACCTCCGGCCATGACGATGCCCAGCACGTGCGGCAGCTCCCTCATGAAGCCAAACCTAATCGGCGGTATGGGTGACGGCTAGGGCAATCAGGGTTTCCTTACCCAGCCCATGGGCGGGCACTACGGTCAGCGGTATGCGGGTGGCGATGATGACTCGGGAGTACCCGCCGGAGATCTATGGCGGAGCCGGGGTCCATGTGACCGAACTCGTGGCCCAACTGCGGCGGCTGTGCGACGTGGATGTGCACTGCATGGG
>JAIOQK010000269.1 GCA_021413425.1 Mycobacterium sp. | reverse complement strand
GAGCCGCCCCCAGCCCAGGTTGCGCCGGCGCCGGCAATCTCCGAATCCGCCCCGCCGGTTCAGCAGCCGCCCGCGCCGGCCGCACCCGCCGCCTCGGCCGGCGACACCACCTCGGTGGTGATGCCGACGCTCGGCGAGTCGGTCACCGAGGGCACGGTCACCCGATGGCTGAAGAAGGTCGGCGACTCCGTCGCGGCCGACGAACCGCTCGTCGAGGTGTCCACCGACAAGGTGGACACCGAGATCCCCTCGCCGGTGGCGGGCACGCTGCTGGCCATCACCGCCGAGGAGGACGCCACCGTCGCCGTCGGCGGCGAATTGGCGAGGATCGGCGCAGCCGGTGCCGCACCACAGGCCGCGCCCGCTGCGGGCGCCCCGGTACCCCCGCCCACGCCGCAGCCGCAGCCCGCACAGGCGGCACCGCCGCCCGCACCCGCCGCAGCTCCGCCGCCCGCACCCAGGCCACCGACCCCCGCACCCGCGGCCGCACCCACCGCCGGTGGCGGAGCCACCGACGGCTCCCCCTACGTCACCCCGCTGGTGCGAAAGCTGGCCGCGGAGAACGGCGTTGACCTTTCCCGCGTGAAGGGCACCGGCGTAGGCGGACGCGTCCGCAAGCAGGACGTGCTCGCCGCCGCGCAACCCGCCGCCGCCACAGCCGCGCCGGCGGCCGCAGCACCCTCCCCGCTGGAGCACCTGCGCGGCACCACGCAGAAGGCCAACCGGATCCGTCAGTTGACCGCCAAGAAGACCCGGGAGTCGCTGCAGGCCACTGCACAGTTGACCCAGACCCACGAGGTCGATATGACGACCATCGTCGCGCTGCGGGCACGGGCCAAGAAGGAGTTCGCCGAACGCGAGGGCGTCAACCTGACGTACCTGCCGTTCATCGCCCGCGCGGTGATCGACGCGCTCAAGGCACACCCCAACATCAACGCCAGCTACAACGAGGCCACCGGCGAGATCACCTATTACGACGCCGAGCATCTGGGTTTCGCTGTCGACACCGATCAGGGTCTGCTGTCGCCGGTGATCCACAACGCCGGCGACCTCTCACTGGCCGGGCTGGCACGGGCCATCAACGACATCGCCGCACGGGCGCGCTCGGGCGGCCTCAAGCCCGACGAACTGTCCGGCGGAACCTTCACGATCACCAACATCGGCAGCCAGGGCGCGTTGTTCGACACCCCGATCCTGGTGCCGCCGCAGGCCGCGATGCTCGGGACCGGTGCCATCGTCAAGAGGCCGCGGGTGATCGTCGACGAGCAGGGCAACGAGTCGATCGGCGTCCGGTCGATCTGCTACCTGCCGCTGACCTACGACCACCGGCTCATCGACGGCGCCGACGCCGGCCGTTTCCTCACAACCGTCCGTAAACGCCTCGAGGAAGCCGCTTTCGAAGCCGAACTCGGACTGTAGCGGTGGCGCGGAAGCCCGGCAGACCGGCCGCCGGTCTCGTCGTCGCCATCGCCGGGTCGTCCGGTGTCATCGGCACCGCCCTGGTATCGGCCTTGCGATCGGCCGATCACCGGGTGCTGCGGCTGGTCCGCCGCGCCACCGTCCATCCCGACGAGATGCAGTGGAATCCCGACAGCGGCGACTTCGATCCGGCGGCTCTCGACGGGGTCGACGCGGTGGTCAACCTCTGCGGTGTGGGAGTCGGCGACAAGCGGTGGTCGGGCGCCTACAAGCAGGTCCTACGCGACAGCCGAATCGACCCCACCGAGGTCATCTCGGCAGCGGTCGCCGACGCGCGCGTGCCCGTTCTGGTGAACGCCAGCGCGGTGGGTTACTACGGCGATACCGGCGAGGAGATCGTCGACGAATCCGCGCCCCCGGGAACCGGGTTCCTTGCCCAGCTGTGCGTCGACTGGGAGGCCGCCACCGCGCCCGCACAGGACGCCGGAGTCCGGGTGGTGCTGGCCCGCACCGGCCTGGTGCTCTCCCCCGCCGGCGGCCTGATGGGTCGGCTGCGGCCCCTGTTCGCCCTCGGGCTCGGCGGCCGGCTGGCCGGCGGACGGCAGTACATGCCCTGGATCACCCTCGACGACGAGGTGAGGGCCCTGCTGTTCGCGATCCACGAGGCCAAACTGTCCGGCCCGGTCAACCTCACCGGGCCCGCACCGGTCACCAACGCCGAGTTCACCACCGCCCTCGGCCGCGCGCTGAACCGCCCCGCCCCCTGGCAGGTGCCCGGTTTCGCCCTGAAGGCAGTGCTCGGCGAGTTCGCCGAGGAGGGAGTGCTCGGCGGCCAGCGCGCCGTCCCGGCCGCGCTGGAGCGGGCCGGGTTCACCTTCCACCACAACACCATCGGCGAGGCTCTCGCCTATGCCACCGCGTCATCGACGCGGTAGTAGCCGCCTATGCCACCGCGCCATCGTCGCGGTAGTAGCGTCGAAACCGTGCGGCACTCCCTGCGCTTGAGCGCTGAGCCGATCGAGGTGCGTCAACTCGGAGTGCTCGACTACGCCGAGGCCTGGCAACTGCAGCGCGACCTCGCCGACGCCCGGCTGGTCGGCGGGCCGGACACCCTGCTGCTGCTCGAGCATCCGTCGGTCTACACCGCCGGAAAACGCACCGAGTCCCACGAACGTCCCGTCGACGGCGTCCCGGTGGTGGACGTCGACCGCGGCGGCAAGATCACCTGGCACGGCCCGGGCCAACTCGTCGGCTATCCGGTCATCGCCCTGGGCGAACCACTGGATGTCGTGAAATACGTTCGCCGCCTTGAGGAAGCGCTGATCGAGGTGTGCGCGGGCTTGTCCCTGGACGCCGGACAGGTCGACGGCCGCTCCGGCGTATGGCTGCCGGCCACCGGCACCACACCGGCACGCAAGGTCGCCGCGATCGGAATTCGCGTCGCCCGCGGGGTTACCCTGCACGGCTTCGCCCTGAACTGCGATTGCGACCTCGCCGCCTTCACCTCGATCGTGCCGTGCGGCATCCCCGATGCCGGGGTGACATCGCTGAGCGCCGAACTGGGCCGGCGAGTCGGCGTGGAGGAGGTTCGGCAGCGCGTCGCCGAGGCGGTGTGCGACGCCCTCGACGCCAGTCCAGTGCCCACCGCTCCCGTACCATCACAGACGTGAGCGTCGAGCCCGGTAACCGCAAGCTGCTCCGGCTCGAGGTCCGCAACGCGCAGACACCCATCGAACGCAAACCGCCGTGGATCAAGACCCGGGCCCGGATGGGTCCGGAGTTCACCGCCCTCAAGAGCCTGGTCCGCCGTGAAGGCCTGCACACGGTGTGCGAAGAGGCCGGCTGCCCCAACATCTACGAATGCTGGGAGGACCGCGAGGCCACCTTCCTGATCGGCGGTGAGCAGTGCACCCGTCGCTGCGACTTCTGTCAGATCGACACCGGCAAGCCCGCCGAGTTGGATCGCGACGAACCGCGCCGGGTCGCCGAGAGCGTGGCGGCGATGGGTCTCAAGTACGCGACGGTGACCGGCGTCGCCCGCGACGATCTGCCCGACGGCGGTGCGTGGCTCTATGCCGAGACCGTGCGCGCCATCAAGACACTCAACCCGTCGACCGGGGTGGAACTGCTCGCCCCCGACTTCAACGGCGACCCCCCCCTGCTGCGGGAGGTTTTCGATTCGCGCCCAGAAGTGTTCGCGCACAACGTCGAAACGGTCCCCCGCATCTTCAAGCGCATCCGCCCCGCCTTCGGCAACCAGCGCAGTCTCGACGTGCTGACCGCCGCCCGCAACGCCGGACTGGTCACCAAGAGCAACCTCATTCTCGGCATGGGCGAGACGATCGACGAGGTCCGCACCGCCCTGGTGGACCTGCACGGTGCCGGCTGCGACATCGTCACCATCACCCAGTATCTGCGGCCGTCGCCGCGCCATCATCCCGTCGAGCGCTGGGTCCATCCGGACGAGTTCGTCGAGTTGGCCGGTTACGCCGAGGATGTGGGATTCGCCGGCGTGCTGGCCGGGCCCCTGGTGCGTTCGTCCTATCGGGCCGGGCGCCTCTACGAGCAGGCGGCGGTGGCCCGCACACCCGGCCGTATCCTTGACGGCTATGGCGAAGTCCCGCACACCCGCTGAGGCCAAGGCCGCGAAGGCCGAGGCGAAGGCCACCCGCAAGGCTGCGTCCAAGCAGCGCCGCGCCCAGTTGTGGCAGGCGTTCACCATGCAGCGCAAAGAAGACAAGCGGCTACTTCCGTACATGATCGCCGCGTTCGTGGCGATCGTCGGCGCCGCGGTGGCCGTCGGACTGCTGATCGGCGGGATCTCGGCCTACATGATGCCGGTTCTCGGCGTGGTGCTCGGTGTGCTGGTGGCCTTCATCGTCTTCGGCCGCCGCGCCCAGAAGTCGGTGTATAGCAAGGCAGAGGGGCAGGTCGGGGCCGCTGCCTGGGCGTTGGAAAACCTCCGCGGAAAGTGGCGGGTGACCCCGGGGGTCGCCGCCAACGGCCACCTCGACGCGGTGCACCGGGTGATCGGCCGGCCCGGGGTCATCTTCGTCGGCGAGGGGTCGGCGGCGCGGGTGAAGCCGCTGCTGGCACAAGAGAAGAAGCGCACCGCGCGCCTGGTCGGCGAGGCGCCGATCTACGACGTGATCGTCGGCAACGGCGAGGGCGAGGTCCCGCTGAGCAAGCTGGAACGTCACATGAACCGGCTGCCGGCGAACATCAGCGTCAAGCAGATGGACGTCCTGGAGAACAAGCTCAGCGCCCTGGGCTCCCGAGTCGGCCCCGCGGCCATGCCGAAGGGGCCGATGCCCGCCCAGGCCAAGATGCGTGGCGTGCAGCGTTCCGTCCGCCGCCGCTAGGAGTACTCCGCTAGGCGCCCGGGTTCAACGGGAGCGGACCACCGCGGTGGCGGTCAACCTGTCATGGATACCCCGGGCGTCGGCATCGGTGAAGAGTGCGGGAATCACCAGCGAGATCAGCAGACCGCGGGCGGCGGCGCGCCCGGTTCCCACATGCAGCCGGTTGTCCACCGAGGCGACCCGCAACCCCATGAGGTACTGGCCCGGGGTGAAGCCGTATAGCCGCACCGATGCCACCCCGAGCACGAACCAGATCACCAGCACCGTCAGCGAGAGATATCGCATGGTGATGAGCCCGAAGGTCAGGCCCAGGGCGGCGATGCCATAGGCGAGCAGCCAATCTATGGCCAGCGCCGCAACCCGCCGTCCCTGCCGGGCAACCGACCCCGGCCCGCTTTCGGGCAGGCCCAGGCGTTGCCCGGGATACTCGCCAGGAGTCCCGGCAGACTCCGGACCGGACAGCCATGACCCGATTTCGCCCGCCATGGTCCCCAGGATAGGCGGGGCGGCGAGCGGCGCGATGGGCTGGGCGTAACGTCAACGCAACATTCGGTTGACCGACGTGCAACATCACCTCCCTACCGTCAGCGCGGCGATCTAAAACCTGCGAAGAGGAGCAAGTACGTGGCAGACAAGTCGGCCGACGACATCATCAAGCTGATCAAGGACCACGACGTCGAGTACGTCGACATCCGCTTCTGCGATCTACCCGGCACCGTTCAGCACTTCTCGATCCCCGCCTCGGCGTTCGATAAGAGCGTTTTCGAGGACGGCTTGGCGTTCGATGGCTCGTCGGTCCGCGGGTTCCAGTCCATCCACGAGTCCGACATGATGCTGCTGCCCGACCCCGAGACCGCACGGATCGACCCGTTCCGTACCGCCAAGACACTGAACCTCAATTTCTTCGTCCACGACCCGTTCACCCGTGAGCCGTACTCGCGCGATCCGCGCAACGTGGCCCGCAAGGCGGAGAACTATCTGGCAAGCACCGGTATCGCCGACACCGCCTTCTTCGGCGCCGAGGCCGAGTTCTACATCTTCGACTCGGTGGCGTTCGACTCCAAGATGAACGGCACCTTCTACGAGGTCGACTCCGAGTCGGGCTGGTGGAACACCGGCGAGCCGTTCGAGGCCGACGGATCCGCCAACCGTGGCTACAAGGTCCGGCCGAAGGGCGGTTACTTCCCCGTCGCACCGTATGACCACTACGTCGACCTGCGCGACGAGATGGCCACCAACCTGATCAATGCCGGCTTCACCCTGGAACGCGGCCACCACGAGGTGGGCACCGCAGGCCAGGCAGAGATCAACTACAAGTTCAACACGCTGCTGGCTGCGGCCGACGATGTGCTGCTGTTCAAGTACATCATCAAGAACACCGCATGGCAGAACGGCAAGACCGTCACCTTCATGCCCAAGCCGCTGTTCGGCGACAACGGTTCGGGCATGCACGCCCACCAGTCGCTGTGGAAAGACGGCAAGCCGCTGTTCCACGACGAGTCCGGGTACGCGGGTCTGTCCGATACCGCGCGGCACTACATCGGTGGCATCCTGCACCACGCGCCGTCGCTGCTGGCGTTCACCAACCCGACGGTGAACTCCTACAAGCGCCTGGTGCCCGGCTACGAGGCGCCGATCAACCTGGTCTACAGCCAGCGCAACCGCTCGGCGTGCGTGCGTATCCCGATCACCGGCAACAACCCGAAGGCCAAGCGCCTGGAGTTCCGGTGCCCGGACAGCTCCGGCAACCCGTACCTGGCGTTCGCAGCGATGCTGATGGCCGGCATCGACGGGATCAAGAAGAAGATGGAACCGCTGGCCCCGATCGACAAGGACCTCTACGAGCTTCCGCCAGACGAGGCCGCCAACATTCCCCAGGCGCCGACATCGCTGTCGGCGGTGATCGACCGGCTCGAGGAAGACCACGACTACCTCACCGAGGGCGGGGTGTTCACCTCGGATCTGATCGAGACCTACATCGCCTACAAGCGGGAGAATGAGATCCTGCCGATCCAGATCCGGCCGCACCCGTACGAGTTCGCGCTGTACTACGACGTGTAAGTCGGCCGGGGCGCGTCGGCTAGGTAAGGGAACGCCGGGTCTGGCAAAGGCACACCCGCCGGTCGCATACGTTCTCGACGCCGGTCCCGCAGGCTTTCGGGGCACCATCTCGTAGTAGCGAACGCGGAAATATCGAACGCAAGTGGTCGGTTTCGACGGTTGCCAGAAAAGTTAAGGCAGGGCGGTGGTCCCAAACTCCCCACAAGTGATCTGGGGCCACCTGCCCTGCACAGCAAACATATCCTGAGATTCGGTTGAGCGCAAGCTGAGTATCAGATGAGGCCAGGCCGGGTGGGGTTCGAAGCCCAAGTCCAGCCCGGCTACCGCGCTCGCCCTGCGCAACCCCGCCGGTACTGCCATACTGCGGTACGCATGTGGCCGGCGAGACGCAGGTGCACAAACCCACTGATGAGGAGCGTCATGAGACCGACCCGCGCGGCCACCGCCGCCGTTCTGGCAGGTGTCGCGCTGGGCCTGGCCGGCCCGGCGGGTGCCGAAGACGTCGGCCCGACGGCCGATCCCGGCGCAGTGGGCACCTTCACCTTCGAGTCCGAGGCCGGCGAGTCGGCGACCTGGACCGTCACGCCCTGCCCCGACGACACCGACCGCTGCGTGCAGGTGGCCGAGACCGGCAATGCCAAGCGGGCGCCCTGGAACGCCAATGCGTACTGGACGGTGGGGTCGTGGATTCTCTTCGTCGAGCAGTCCGATGCGATCCTGTGCGACGACGGGTCCTCGGCGCCGGGGCGCAACAACTACTCCTGGGACGCCACCAACCTCAACGGCTACGCCAGCATCTTCAGCAGCGGCGCCTGCGGCGCCGGACCGCAGAGTCTGGCCATCCCGTTCGCCCTGACCAAGACCGGCGGCGCGCCGCCGCGGATGCCCGATGCACCCATCTACAGCGAGCCCTACATCGTCGACATCCCGCCGCCGTACGTGCCGCCGGCAGCTGCCGAGGCTCCGGCCTCGGCGCCGATGCCGGCCGAGTCCGACGCGGCGATCGTGGCGACGCCAAACCCGATCCCCTACGAGAGTCAGCCGCTGACCGAGGCGATCGTCGCCGAACCGGGATTCAATCGCTGACGGCTCAGACGCACTCCATCAGCGTGTCGGAGACCTCTCCGACCGCGCCGACGGTGGCGTAAGCGCGAAGGCGCCCGTCACCGGGATTGGTTGTGGCACAGACGATCCCGCATTTTCCGGCGTCGACGCGTCGCGCGATCACCGGGGACCGTTCCAGCAGTCCCAGACCGGTCTCGACGATATGCGCACACGCCACCGTCTCGACGGAATCCGCCGATGCTGCCCTGCGGACGATGGAGCCGATCGCCTGCTCGACCATCATCCGGGCCGCACCGGTCGGCATGTCGGCCTCATTCCAGGCCCGCATCGCGGTGCGCATGGCGCCGCAGTCGTGGTGACCGAGGACCACGATCAGCGGCACCTCGAGGGTATGCACGGCGTACTCCAGCGAGGCGATCACCGCGGAGTCGACCATGTGGCCCCAGGTGCTCACCTCGATCAGCGAGCCCCAACTCTGGCCCAGCACCAGTTCGCTGGCCACACCAGCGTCAGCACAGCGGAACACGGCGGCGACGGGCCGCTCATCCGCCAGCCCGCCCCGGTGCCCGCGGACGGGCACGACGACGCGCTCATTTCCGGCACGAAGCCGCTGCCAGGTGATCAGTGGGTCGGACATGGGAGTGATTCCTTTCTCGGGGGGTTCTCGGGTGCAGATTCGGGGCTAGCTGAAGTACTCGGGGCGGCTGACGTAGGTCTCGGTCACGAACATCACCCCGGAAGAGGCGTCGAGCAGGGGGCGCAGGCCGGCCATCAGTGCCTCGGCTTTGCCGTCGGGAACCACGGTGATGATCAGTTCCAGCGTGGCCTGCTGGTTGAACAGCAGACGGCCCTGGTGGTAGCCGTTGTGGCCCAGACCGGACACACCGGAGAGGCTGGTGAAGCCGGTGGCGCCGACGCTGGAAATCAGCTCGCGCACCGCCGGAGCGTCTCCGCCGGAGACGACGACCTCGACCTTCGTCATCTTGGTCAGGGTGGGCACGGATGTGGGTGTTGTCATGGAACCATCTCCTTGTCGTAGCTCGGGTGGACGTGCTCTGAACTTTCGGCCCACGGGCGCCAGCCCGATCGGGTCCATCGCCGCCAGGGCACTTCGGGGTTCTCCCGGGCGGCCAGTGCCACCCAGTCGTTGCCGAAGAGCTGCTGCAGAATCGGGTTGCGCTCGACGATCTCGTCGATGCGCTCCAGCGGCGCCTGGACCACCGCCAGCAGGCGCTGCGGCTCGTGGAGCAGATGCTCGCCGTCGGAGACCGACTGCCACGGCAGCCCGAGTTGGAGGTCGCCGGTGTGCCCGGCGATCACCCCGACGCTGCCGACCACGTTGTGGATCGTCTTGGTGCCCGCACCGAAAACCTCCGGGGCCACGGTCGAGAAGTAGTACTGGCAGTTGATCCACTGCGCCACCACCAGCGGGGCGGTGAGGATGGTCTCCAGCGCCGATCCGTCGGTGTCCACCTCGGCGACGTAGGAGTGCAGGAACGTCCGACGCTTCAGGTCGATTCCGGCGGTGACGTCGCGGGGGGCCACGATGAACGCCGCATTGCCGGCCAGACCCCATTCGGGGTAGACCTGCGCCCAGTCACTCGAGCGGGTGGATACGTGGCGCGCTGCCCGCGCCGGTGACAGCCGGCCGGTGGCACCGGGCAGGACGGTGCACCGCTCAGCTGCCAGTCGCGCGCCTGCCGTCGCGAGGTCGCGGTCCAGCCGCTGCAGGTCCGCCTGGTAGTCGGCCGGGATGAGGTGGCGGTCCAGAATCGTCACCCGGTCGACGGCGGTGTCGTGCTGCGCGGCGACGAACAGCGTCTCGGCCGGGATGTCCATGCCCGCGCTGCGCAGTCCGGCCCGCACCTGCGGCCGGTTGAGGATCGCCACGGCGGTGCGGGCGTTGGGCGCACCGCCCTGTCCCCCGCATGCCCCGCAGTCCAGCGACGCCTGATACGGATTGTTCTCGGTCGTGCTGCCGTGCGCGCACAGCACCACCAGCCGGCCGAACCCCTTGGTCAG
>JAIOQK010000268.1 GCA_021413425.1 Mycobacterium sp. | reverse complement strand
AGCGTTGGTGAGAGAGGACGGAACGAGATCGCCCGCGTCGAGGTACTTCTTGGCTTCCAGTCCCAGCCTGGTGCCGCCGGTGATGTTCTCCCGGAAAAGTTCACCGGTGGAGATCTGCGGCACGCCGAGTTTCTCGGCGAGCTGGACCGCCTGTGTGCCCTTGCCGGCCCCCGGCGGGCCCAGCAGGACAATCCTCACTTAAGGAATCCCTCGTAGTTGCGTTGCATCAGTTGGCTTTCGATCTGCTTGATGGTGTCGAGGCCGACGCCGATCATGATCAGGACCGCCGTGCCGCCGAACGGGATGTTCTGCAGGTTACCGCCGCCACCACTAAGCCGCCGAACTTCTTCATCTCGTCGGCCCGGTCCTGCGGGTTGAAGGTCACCGAGGTGTAGAAGAACGTGAAGAAGATGATCAAGCCGAAGTAGGCGACGACGTAGCCCGGGTCGGCGGGGTTGGTCAGATGGTCGGCGACGAAGCGATCCCACCAACTGCTGCCGGCTTGCTCCCCCTTGCCGCTGCGGATCAGCTGGGTCACCAGGTTCGGGACGTAGATCAGCGATGAGGCGAAGATGACCGGGATGACGCCGGCCTGGTTGACCTTCAGCGGCAGATAGGTGGAGGTGCCGCCGTACATCCGCCGGCCCACCATGCGCTTGGCGTACTGGACAGGGATGCGGCGCTGCCCCATCTCGACGAACACCACGCCGACGAGGATGATCAGCGCGGCCACGCAGACGGCGGTGAAGATCATGCCGCCGCGGGTGTCGAGGATGGTCTTGCCCTCGATCGGAATCCGCGAGGCGATGCCGGCGAAGATCAGCAGCGACATTCCGTTGCCGATGCCGCGCTCGGTGATCAGCTCGGCCATCCACATCACCAGAGCCGCGCCGGCGGTCATCACCAGCACGATCACCACCAGCGAGAAGATGCTCTGGTCGTTCAGGATCTCCAGGCTGCAGCCCTGCAGCAAACCGCCGTTGGCGGCCAGGGCCACGATGCTGGTGGCCTGCAGCAGCGCCAGCGCGATCGACAGGTACCGGGTGTACTGGGTGATCTTGGCCTGGCCGGCCTGGCCTTCCTTCTGCAGCTGCTCGAAGCGCGGGATGACCACGGCCAGAAGCTGGGTGATGATGCTGGCGGTGATGTAGGGCATCACGCCGATGGCGAACACCGACAACTGCAGCAGCGCACCGCCGGAGAACAGGTTGATCAGCGAGTACAACTGGGCGCCGGAGCCACCGCTGAGCTGGTCGATGCACTGGTTGACGTTCTTGAAGTTGACGCCCGGGGACGGCAACGAGGCCCCTACCCGGTAGAGGATCACCATGACCAGGGTGAAGATGATCTTCCGCCTCAGGTCGGCAGTACGCAGCGACGAGATGAAAGCCGAAAGCACTCTTCCTCCTGGGCCGCCGACTGCAGGTCTGCGCGTGCCGATGTGGCTGGTCTGGCCAGCACTGGGATGGTCTGTGGTTCAACACGCGCGACGCGTGTCGACCAGTCTACGAGACTAACAGTTACCCCAGGACGGCCGGGAATCGCGCTGACGTCACGCACCCAGTTACTTAGCTGCCCTAATCTCTAGAACCGCCCGCTTCCCAGCCACAGCGCCCGCGCTTCGGGCCGTTCCGCCGCGCCCAGTAGTTCGTGCAGCGCACCGACGGCCAGGGAAGCGGCCGCCGCACTCAGCGACGCAGCCGCCGGTTGCGAGGAGGTCTTGGGCCGCAGATAGTCGCGCAACGAAGACCCCGGATACCCGACCAGCCGGACCTTCTCCTCGACATCCATCCCGGCGAGCACCTTGGCACGGCGCACCGCCGTGCGCAGGCCGCCGAGTTCGTCGACGAGTCCGCGCTGGTGCGCGTCGGCCCCGGTCCACACCCGGCCGCGGGCCACCGCGTCCACGGCCTCGACCGTCATCCCCCTCGCCTGCGCCACCCGCCGCACGAAGTCGTCGTAGAACAGGTCGGCTTCGGCTTCGACCATGGCCTGCTGCTCGGGGGTGAAGGCCGCGTTGGCGGACCAGGCGTCGGCATTGGTGTTGGTGCGCACGGCATCGGATCCGACGCCGAGGCGGTCCTTGAGTTCGCGGGTGACGAGTTTCCCGGTGATCACCCCGATCGAACCGGTGATGGTACCCGGGTTGGCGACGATGCACTCGGCGGCCATCGAAACGTAGTAGCCGCCGGACGCCGCGACCGAACCCATCGAGGCGACGACCGGCGTGCCGGCCTCCCGTGTACGCGCGACCTCGCGCCAGATGGTCTCCGATCCGGTGACCGATCCACCCGGGCTGTCGACGCGCAGCACCACCGCCGAGACGTCGTCGTCGCGCGCGGCTTCGCGCAGCGCGGCCGCGATGGTGTCGGCCCCGGCACTGGAGCGCGAGATGGGCAGCACCTGCGGGCCACCCCGGCCGCTGACGATGGGCCCGGCGACCGTGACCACCGCGACGGTGGGCTTGCGGGATGTGCCCGGGATCGCGGGCCCGCCGCCGCGGCGGGCATTGGCGTAGCGCGACAGGTAGAGCCGCGGCGGGGCATCGCCGGAATCGGGACCGTCGAGGTCACCGGCCCCGGCCAATTCGGCGATCCGCAGGTAGGCTTCATCACGAAACCCGATGCGGTCCAACAGCTTTGCCGTCATCGCATCATCGCGCAGCAGAGGTGCCCGGTCAGCGAGGGCGTTCAGTGCGGGCCCGTCGATACCGCGCGATTCGGCGATGCCGCCGAACACCTGGTCGTGCAAGCTCTCGACCAGGCGGGCGTCGGCCTCCCGGTGCGCCTCGGTGTAATGGCTTTGAGTGAACATGTTGGCGGCCGATTTGTACTCGCCGCGGGCGACGAACTGAGCCTCGATGCCGGCCTTGTCGAGGGCCTCGCGCAGGAATAGCGCGTTGGTGGCGAAGCCGATCAGTCCGACGGTTCCCGACGGTTGCATCCACACCTCGCCGAAGGCCGATGCCAGGTAGTACGACAGCGTGCCGGGATAGGTCTCGGCCCAGGCCAGTGAGGGTTTGGCCGCGGTGAAGGCGGTGATGGCCTCGCGCAGTTCCTGGACCGCCGCCGGCGGGGCCGCCGAAAGCTGGACCCGGGCAATCAGTCCGGCGACCCGATCATCCTCGGCCGCCCGGTGGATGGCGGCGACGGCGTCGCGCAACAACAGTGGGCGGCCGCCGCCGGCGATGAAAGCCAGCGGATCGAAGCCGGCGGTCTCCGGAGGTGGCGCCTGCAGATCCAGTTCCAGAATGCACCCGGAGGGCACGCCGTGGTGGCGGGCGGTGTCAATCCGGCGGGCCAGATCACGCACCTCGCCGGGGACGCCGGGCAGGAAAGCGAACATGACTCCGAGCCTACCGACCGCGCCGACACCGGTTAGGTGACATCGAATTCGAGGGAAAGGATTCTCCGTGGGACCGCCGAGTGGATACTTTCCGCATGGTGCTGAGGGTGGACGTCCCGCCCGATCTCATCGGTGGCGATGTCGACGAGGGCTACGGCAAGGTTGCGGACGCATTTCGCGCGAACTTCGCCGAGCGCAAAGAAGTCGGTGCAGCCCTGGCCGTCTACCGCGACGGCATCAAAGTCGTGGACCTCTGGGGCGGGTACCGCAACGGCATCACCAGATCGCCCTGGCAGCCCGACACGCTTGTCAACATGTTCTCGACCACCAAGGGTGTGGCCGCACTGGCGGTGGCGCACGCAGTGTCCA
>JAIOQK010000194.1 GCA_021413425.1 Mycobacterium sp. | reverse complement strand
GCACCGGATCGGCGCCATAGGTCGGATCGCCGACGCACGGGTGGTGCAGAGCCGCGAAGTGCACCCGGATCTGGTGCGTGCGACCGGTTTCGAGATGAATGTCAAGCAGGCTGGCCGCCCGGAACATCTCAAGGGTGTCGTAGTGGGTGATGCTGGACCTGCCGTTCTCAGCGACGGCGAACTTCCAATCGTTGCCGCGATGCCGGCCGATCGGAGCGTCGATGGTTCCGCTGGACGGATCCGGATGTCCCTGCACCACAGCGTGATAGCGCTTGTCCACGGTGCGTTGCTTGAATGCACGCTTGAGTACGGTGTAAGCGCGCTCCGACAATGCAACGACCATGACACCCGAGGTGCCGGCATCGAGTCTGTGCACGATGCCCTGCCGCTCGTGGATCCCCGAGGTGCTGATGCGAAAGCCCGCTGCCGCCAGACCGCCCAGCACTGTGGGGCCGTGCCAACCCACGCCGGCGTGCGCGGCTACTCCGGGCGGCTTGTCTACCGCGACGATATCGTCGTCGGAGTACAGGACCGTCATGCCCTCAATCTCGACCGGGATGTTCTCCGGCGGTGCGGGCTCGTCCGGCAGCCGCACGCTCAGCCACGCCCCGGCCACCAACCGGTCGGACTTCCCCACCGGCGCCCCGTCAAGGTGCACTCCGCCGCTCTCAGCGACTGAGGCGACAACGGTTCGGGACAGTCCCAGCAGCCGCGCCAGGCCGGCGTCCACCCTCATACCCGCCAGGCCCTCCGGCACCGGCATCGACCGATCGGACATCAGCTGTCGCTGGGCTTTGTCGCCGGATCGCCGTCGCGGATGCGCCGGCCTGCGGTGTCGAAGTCGTAGCCGAACAACGACAGGCCGACCAGCAGAATCGCGCCGCCGACTACGGCGGGATCGGCCACATTGAACACCGGCCACCACCCGATGGACAGGAAGTCCACGACGTGCCCGCGAAGCGGCCCCGGTGAGCGGAAGAACCGGTCGACGAGGTTGCCCAGCGCTCCACCGAGGATCATCCCCAATCCGACCGCCCACCATGGGGACACCAGACGCCGACCCATCCACACGATGCCGAGGACGACGCCGATGGCGATCAGCGTCAGCACCCAGGTGTAGCCGGTCGCCATCGAGAACGCGGCCCCGGAGTTACGCACCAGCGTCCAAGTGACCGTGTCGCCGATGATCGACACCGGTTGGCCCGGTGTCAGCAACTCCACCGCCAGAACTTTGGTCGCGACATCAACGGCCAACACGACCGCGGCGACCGAGAGCAGCAGCCGCAGCCGCCGACGCGTCGGCACAGGGGCGGCATCGGTCTCATCGGTCACGGCCCCATCATCCCCCAGCGCTGATTCGAGCTTCGCTCCCCTAGCGCTGATTCGCGCCGCCTACTGCCATGATGGCGACATGACCCGCCTCGTCATCGTCAGCACCGGCGGAACCATCGCCACCAGTGCTGACGAGGCTGGCGTCCTGCGTCCGTCGCGCAGCGGCGCCGATCTGGCCGCCCTGTTGAGCGCCGGCGTGGCCGAGAATGTCGAGGTGGTCGACCTTCTCGCGGTCGACAGTTCAGCGCTGACCCCGGCGGACTGGTTACGCATCGGCGAGGCCGTCGACCACGCCGCGAGCAACTCCGATGGGGTCGTCGTCACCCATGGCACCGATACCATGGAAGAGACGGCGCTGTGGCTGGATCTCACCTACGGCGGCGACGCACCGGTGGTGCTGACCGGCGCGGCACTGCCCGCGGACGCGCCGGACGCCGACGGCCCCCGGAATCTGCTCGATGCACTGGCCGTGGCAGCAGATCCGCGGGCCCGCGGCCTCGGCGCCCTGATCAGCTTCGGCGGTGTGGTGCGAGCCCCCCTGGGCACCACCAAGGTCGGAGGCACGCAGGTGTTCGGCGGGGCACCTGCGGTGGGTGCTGTGTCACAGGGCAGCGTCACACTCATCGGTCCCAAGGACCGTCCACTGCTGGGTGCGATGACGGCCGCGCCCCGGGTGGACATCGCAGCCGCCTATCCCGGCGCCGACGATGCCGCGCTGCGAGCATTCGTCGACGCTGGCGCCCGGGGTCTGGTGCTCGACGCCATGGGCTCGGGCAACGCCGGTGCGGCGGTCATCGACGCGGTGCGCCAAGCCACCGCGGCAGGCGTTGCGGTGGCGGTCACCACCCGTGTACCCAATGGCCACGCGGCTGCGGTCTACGGGCTCGGCTACGACCTGGTGGCCGCAGGTGCGGTGATGGTTCCGAGACTGCGGGCAAGTCAGGCCCGGGTGCTACTGATGGCCGCTCTGGGCACCGGGTCAGCCTTCGACCAGGTCGTCGCCCGCTGGGGCTGATTCCGGTTGCTGCCAGTCAGGCCAGTCGAGGCTGTCCACCGGGTCGGCTGCGGCCAATTCGGCGGTGTCGATGCCGAAGGTGCGCATCAGTCCCGGGCCGCTGGCGCGGGTCTCGAACCGCACGCTGACCACCCCGTGTCCGGCTCCCTGGACCCAGCCGTGACCGAGTGCGGGGTGCGCGACGTCGTCACCGACGCGCCAACCGAGGTGGCCACTCGTAGGTGCGATGGGTGGCGCGTCGGACATCTCCAGCTGCTGCTCATGCTCGAGTTCGGGGAACAGCGACTCCTGGCGCACATCCGAAAGTCCGGAAAAGCCCACGCCGACAAGCCGTATCGGGCCTATGTCGCGGGGATCGAGCAGCAGCCTGCGGGCCATCGCGGTCAATGTCGCGGCGTCCGCGGTCGCATAGGGCAATGTCGCCGAGCGGGTCAGGGTCGACATGTCCGACTTCTTCAGCTTTACCGTCACCGTACGCGCGCCGCGGCCGTCACGGGCGAGCCGGCGGTGGGCGTGCTCGGCGATCGGGCCCGCCGCCTCGCGTAGCTGCTCGACGGTGGTCAAATCGGCGGCGAAGGTCGACTCGGCGCTGATCTGTTTGGCCTCCGCGCGTTCGGCCACCGGCCGGTCGTCGATCCCGCGCGCCAGCATTTGCAGGGCCGGCCCGACACCGGTGCCGAGGATGTTGGCGACCTCGACTTCGGTGAGGGCGGCCAGGTGCCCGACGGTCTCGATGCCCAGCCGGTGCAGCCGCTCCTCGGCCACCGGACCGATGCCCCACAGCCGCCGAACCGGCAACCCGGCCAGCAGCACCTTCTCCTCGTCACGCCGAACGACCCGCAGACCATCGGGTTTCGCCAGATCCGAGGCGATCTTGGCGATCTGCTTGCCCGACCCCGCGCCCACCGACGCCACCAACCCGGTCTCCTCCCGGATACGCCGGCGCAGGTCGACACAGAACTCCTCGACCGCCGCTGGCGCCGCGCCGACGAGTTCGGGGGGCTCACCGAAGGCCTCGTCGAACGACAACTGCTCCAGGATCGGGACCAGTCCCCGGACGGTCTCCAGCACCCGCCGGCTGGCAACGCCATAGACCACACCGCGCGGGGGCAGCACCACGGCCGCGGGACCGACGAGACGGCGGGCCTGATGCACCGGCATCGCGGAACGGGCGCCGAAGGCACGCGCCTCATAGCTGGCACCGGCCACCACCCCGCGGCCGCCCGTGCCACCGACCAGAACCGGGCGGCCACGCAGCGTCGGACGGGTCAACTGTTCGACGGAGGCGAAGAACGCATCCATGTCGAAATGCAGCACCCAGCGATTGGCCACATGCCCATTCTGCGGCCAGCGGTGCACCACTGGGCCGTCAGGCTTTCGCGATCGCCACCCGCACGCCATCGCCGATCGCCACGGCGTCGGCGGCCTCGCCGAACTCAAACCCGGTCGCGAGGATCTCCCTGGCGATCATGTCGCGGTGGGTACGCGCCCAGTCGGCGCGCCCGTCGGGCACCGCCATCACCACACTGATGCGATCGCTGACATCAAGCCCCGAGGACTTGCGCAGATCCTGTAACTCGCGGATGCGATCCTTGGCCCACCCCTCTGCCTCCAGTTCAGGCGTGAGGGTGGCGTCGAGCACCACCAGGCCGGCACCATCGGGAAGCGCTGCGGTGTAGTCCGGATCCGCCGCTACCAGCCGTGAGGTGTACTCCCCGGGTAGCAAAACCGTCTCATCGGCCGTGAGCGTGCCGTCCGGGTTGAGCGCTCCCCGCCCCGCCTTGACGGCGGCGATGGCCTCCTGCACCGACTTGCCCAGCCGTGGCCCGGCCGTCCGGGCGTTGACGACGAGTTCGAAGCGGCCATGCGCGGCGATATCGTCGGTCAGCTCGACGGCTTTGACATTCAGTTCGTCGGCGATGAGGTCGACGAAGGGTTCGAGAAGAGCCGGATCATCCACAGCAACAGTGACTTTCGACAGGGGAAGCCGTACCCGAAGTTTTTTCGCCTTGCGCAGCGAGGAGCCCGCTGAGCACACCTCGCGGATCTGATCCATCGCTGCCACTAATTGCGGGTCTGCGGGCAGAGGGCCGGCCTCCGGCCAGTCGGTCAGGTGGACCGATCGTTCGCCGGTGACGCCGCGCCAGATGACCTCGCATGCCATCGGCAGCAGAGGCGCGGCCAACCGCGAGGTCATCTCCAGCACTGTGTGCAACGTGTCGATGGCGCCGCCGTCCTCGTCCCAGAACCGGGAACGGGAGCGCCGCACATACCAATTGGTCAGTGCTTCGGTGAATCGGCGCAGTTGCTCGCACGCCCCGGAAATGTCGCAGACATCCATCGCCTCGGTGATCTCGTCGCGCAGTGCCGCGAGTTTGGCCAGGATGTAGCGGTCCAGGACGTGCGTGGAGTCGGTGCGCCAGGTGCCGACCGCAGGCGCGTAGAGGGCCAGGAAGCTGTAGGCGTTCCACAGCGGCAGTAGCACCTGGCGCACGCCCTCCCGGATGCCCTGCTCGGTGACGATCAGATTTCCGCCGCGCAGGATGGGCGAGGCCATCAGGAACCACCGCATCGCATCGGAGCCGTCACGGTCGAACACCTCATTGACATCGGGATAGTTGCGCAGCGACTTGCTCATCTTCGCGCCGTCATTGCCGAGCACGATGCCGTGCGACACACAGGTCTTGAACGCGGGCCGATCGAACAGCGCGGTGGCCAGCACGTGCAAGGTGTAGAACCACCCACGGGTCTGGCCGATGTACTCGACGATGAAGTCACCCGGGTTATGGGTCCTGAACCACTCGGTGTTCTCGAACGGGTAGTGAACCTGACCGAAGGGCATGGACCCGGAGTCGAACCAGACGTCGAAGACGTCTTCGATCCGGCGCATCGTCGACATGCCCGTCGGATCATCGGGGTTCGGCCGAGTCAGTTCATCGATGTAAGGCCGGTGCAGATTGTCCGGCCGTACGCCGAAGTCGCGCTCGAGTTCGTCGAGACTGCCATAGACGTCGATGCGGGGATACGCCGGATCGTCGGAGGTCCACACCGGAATAGGCGTGCCCCAGTAACGATTTCGCGAGATCGACCAATCCCTGGCATTCGACAGCCACTTCCCGAACTGGCCATCCTTGACGTGCTCGGGGTACCAGGTGATCTGCTGATTCAGCTCGACCATCCGGTCACGGAAAGCAGTGACCTGGATGAACCACGACGACACCGCGCGATAGATCAACGGGTTGCGGCACCGCCAGCAGTGCGGATACGGGTGGTCGTAGGTCTCCTGCCGGATCAGCACCGGGGAATTGACCGCCGCCGCGCCAGCGGAGTTCTTCAGGTCCCGGATGATCGCAGCGTTAGCGTCGAAGACCTGCTGGCCCTGGTAGTCGGGCACCGATGCATCGAAGCGTCCCCTGGCGTCCACCGGGGTGACCGGGATGATCCCGACAGTGTCGGTGGTGGCCTTGTCGTCCTCGCCGTAGGCCGGCGCCATGTGCACCACACCGGTGCCGTCCTCGGTGGTGACGAAGTCGCCGCGCAGCACTTGGAACGAGTTCTCGGAATCAGCGAAGTACGGGAACGGCGGCAGATAGCTCAGTCCGATCAGCTGCTCACCGGTGTAGCTGCCGACGATCTGGGGGTCCTCCCCCAACTCCCGCGCATAAGCCGCCAACCGTGCTCGCGCGACGACGAAACGGCGGCCCTCGACGGCCACGGCGACGTAGTCCACCTCGGGATTGACCGCAACCGCCTGATTCGACGGCAGCGTCCACGGAGTCGTGGTCCAAATCGCCAGGTAGGCACCGTCGAGATCGGCGCCCGGCGCGGTGATGCGGAACCCGACGGTGATGGCGGGGTCCTGGCGGCTCTGATAGACGTCGTCGTCCATTCGCAGCTCGTGGCTGGACAGCGGGGTCTCGTCGTTCCAGCAGTACGGCAGCACCCGGACACCCTCGTAGGCCAGGCCGGCGTCCCACAGTTTCTTGAACGCCCAGATCACCGACTCCATGAACGAGAGGTCCAGCGTCTTGTAGTCGTTGTCGAAATCCACCCAGCGGGCCTGACGGGTGACATAGGCGCGCCATTCGTTGGTGTAGCGCAGAACCGAGTCACGGCAGGCGTCGTTGAACTTCTCGATACCCATCGCCTCGATCTGGGCCTTGTCGGTGATGCCGAGTTGGCGCTGGACCTCAAGCTCGGCAGGCAGTCCGTGGGTGTCCCATCCGAACCGCCGCTCAACCTTGTACCCGCGCATGGTCCGGTAGCGCGGCACGATGTCTTTGACGTATCCGGTCAGCAGATGCCCGTAGTGCGGTAAGCCGTTAGCGAACGGCGGGCCGTCGTAGAAGACGTACTCGTCGGCCCCGTCCCGCTGGGCGACGCTGGCACGGAAAGTGTCATCGGCGGCCCAGTAGTCGAGGACCTCGCGCTCCAGGGCCGGGAAATCCGGTGATCCCCCGGCCGTCCGGGGATAGCCCGGGCGATGCCCGGAATGGCCGCTGGTGGTCACGGTGGCGCTCTCCTGTGCCGTTCGGGCACGGGGACGACGTCGCGCGATGCGCGAGCGCCGCGGTACCACCCCGCTTACGCGCGCGTACGCGCGTCGCTCATTGCTTCCCCGGCTGTGACGGGCCGATCCCGTTCGGTTCTACTGGGCTCGCTGAGGCGGGCCGTTCTTCCGAAGGCTCCCCGGTGATGGCCGGATCGACGCCGTTGAGGGCATATTCTAGCGGGCCATCCGACGCGCAGCACGGGGCACCCTCACGGCCTCCCGAAGTACTCGTCGCAGGTCAGTACGATAGTTAGGTGGCTCGACACCGCCTTCCGGCAGCGATGGACCCCGCCGCCGGCGGCGGCGGGGTCTTCGGGTGGGTGGGTTCTGTCGTCGTCCGTTGGCCGTTGCTGGTGATCGCGGCGTGGATTGTGCTGGCCGCCGTGCTGACGTCGGCTTTCCCGCCATTGGGTGTGCTGGCCCAGAAGGCGCCGGCTTCGATCCTGCCGAACACCGCCCCCTCAGTGGTGAGCCAGAAGGAGATGAGCGAGGCGTTCAAGGAGGCCAGCTCCGAGAACATCCTGCTGGTCGTCCTCACCAACGAGAACGGCTTCGCAGCGCAGGACGAGTCGGTCTATCGGGATCTGGTCGGCAGGCTGCGGGCCCAGACCGACGACGTGGCCGCACTGCAGGACTTTGTGACCACCCCACCGTTGCGCGAGATCTTGGTCAGCAAGGACAACAAGGCGTGGCTTTTGCCGGTCAATATCGTCGGCGACCTCGCCAGCCCTAAGGCCATAGCCGCGACCAAACGGGCCATGCAGACGGTGAAGGACACCGTCTCCGGCACGAACGTGCAGGCTTATCTGACCGGGCCGGCCGGAACCTTCAACGACATACAGGACATCGGCGATCGCGACCGAATCACCATCGAGGTCGCAACCGTCGTCGCGCTCCTGAGCATCCTGCTGATGGTCTACCGCAACATCCTCACCATGCTGCTGCCGCTGATCACGATCGGGGTATCACTGGTGACGGCCCAGGGCGTGGTGGCCGGGCTGGGCACATTGGGCCTCAGCGTGTCCAACCAGACCATCGTGCTGCTCACCGCGATGTTGGCCGGTGCAGGCACCGACTACGCGGTGTTCCTGATCAGCCGCTACCACGACTACCTGCGTGCCGGGGACGACTCGGATACTGCGATACGCAACTCGCTGGACTCGGTGGGCAAGGTGATCACCGCTTCGGCTGCCACCGTCGCAGTGACCTTCATCGGCATGGTGTTCACCAAGTTGACCGTGTTCTACACCGTGGGCGTGGCCCTGGCCGCGGCGATCGCTGTCGGCTGCATCGGCGCAGTGACCTTCCTGCCCGCGCTGCTGGTTCTCGCGGGCCGTCGGGGCTGGGCTAAGCCAAGGCGAGACCTGACGGGCCGCTTCTGGAGGCGCTCAGGCATCCGCATCGTCCGGCGTCCGGCGGTGAACCTGCTCGCCAGCCTGGTAGTCCTCGGCATTCTGGCCAGCAGCGCATTCCTCGCGACATATAACTACGACGACCGCAAGGCACTCCCGGTTGCCAGCGAGAGCATCCAGGGCTACGACGCCATCGGCCGGCACTTCCCGATCAACGCCAGCCTGCCGCAATACATTCTGATCAACTCACCGCGGGATCTGCGCACGCCCGCCGCGTTGGCCGATATGGAGCAGATGGCCTACCGGGTCAGCCAGTTACCCGATATCGACCTGGTACGCGGCATCACCCGCCCGACCGGCGAATCGCTCGAGCAGGCGCGGCTGTCCTTCCAGGCCGGGGAGATCGGCAAGCCACTCAACGCAGCCGCCGGCGTGATCAGTGGGCAGAACAACAACCTCAACCTTCTGGTCTACGGGGCCGACCAGGTTGCCGATGTGCTCGGCGCGGTACGGGGCCAGCTCGGTCAGACGCTGGGCACCGTCAGCGGACTGGTGCAGGCGCTGACGTTGATGCAGAACCAGTTCGGTGGCGAGAAGACCCTGCAGGAATTCGATACCGCCAACAAATTGCTCAATGCCATCCACGGCCTTGGCGGCACCATCGGCCTGAATGTGGACGACGCCCTCAAAACCTTCAGCCAGAATCTCGACCCGGTTCTCAATGCTCTCAACGCAAGCCCGGTGTGCGATGCGGACCCCGCGTGTGTCAGCACCCGAGACCAGCTGCGGCAGGCCGCCGTCGCACGCGACAACGGAACACTCGACAGTATCGCCGAACTGGGTCGTCAACTTGAAGCCGTCCAGGGTAATGAAACCCTCGGCTCCACGACCAACAACCTCAACGCCGCGCTCAACTCCGTCAGTCAGGCACTGCAGTCAGCCGGACTCAGCAACCCATCGGCCGTTCAGTCGCAGCTGTCGCAACTCGAACAGGGCGTCAGCACACTCGCCGACGCCAGCCGGAAGGTCGCCGACGGCGTGCAGTT
>JAIOQK010000193.1 GCA_021413425.1 Mycobacterium sp. | reverse complement strand
CGCACTGCAGCGGCACGATCACCTCGTCGGCGGCGGTCAGGCCGTTGAGGGTGAGCACGCCCAGCGACGGCGGGCAGTCGATGATGACCACGTCGAAGCGGTGCTCGGCGGAGGCGTCCAACTTGTCCAGCGCCCTCTTGAGCGCGTATTCGCGCCCGGCCCGCATCAGCAGCATGGCCTCGGCGCCGGCGAGGTCGATATTGGCCGGCAGCAGGGTCATGCCCTCCGGGGTGGTGACCAGGGCGGCGTCGGGTTCGACGTCGCCGAGCAGCACCTCGTGTACCGAGACCGCGAGCTTGTCGGGGTCGGTGCCCAGGGAGAACGTCAGGCACCCCTGCGGATCGAGGTCTACCAGCAGCACCCGCTTGCCCTCGTCGGCGAAGGCGGCACCGAGGGAGGCCACGGTGGTCGTCTTGGCCACCCCGCCCTTCTGGTTGGCCACCGCAAGAACTCGGGTCACGACGACCATCTTGGCACCTTCGGGCACAATCGGTGACCGTGAGTGTCGGCGCCCATCGGCTGGTCCTGTTGCGGCACGGCGAAACCGAATGGTCCCGTGATCGCAAACACACCAGCCGCACCGACCTCGACCTGACCGAGCGCGGACGCGAACAAGCCGAACTCGCCGCTCGCACGCTGGCACACCTCGCCCTGGACAACCCGCTGGTGATCTCCAGCCCCCGCAAGCGCGCGGTCGTCACCGCCGAACTGGCCGGATTGGCGATCGACGAGATCTCCCCGCTGCTGGTCGAATGGGACTACGGCGACTACGAGGGTCTGACCACTCACGAGATCCGCACCGACACCCCGGGCTGGCTGCTGTGGACCTACGGCTGCCCCGGCGGTGAGAGCGTGGATCAGGTGAGCATGCGCGCCGATCAGGCGGTGTCCTACGCACTGGACCACATGACGACCCGCGATGTGGTGTTCGTCAGCCACGGCCATTTCTCCCGCTCGGTGATCACCCGCTGGGTCGAGCAGCCGCTGCGCGAGGGCGCCCGGTTCGGGTTCCCCACCGCCGCGGTGGCGGTATGCGGCTTCGAATACGGTCTGCGCCAGTTGTCCGCACTCGGACTCAGCGACCATCCTCCCGAACCGGTCACCGGGACGTGAGCGACCCGTCATTCATCTTGAGCGGGCCGTCGGGCACCGTCGCGGCGACCGGTATCACCACGGGCTACGACACCGCCGAGGCCGCCGCGGCGGCACTGCGCGACGGCACCGCGGACCTGGTGGTCGGCGCGCTGCCGTTCGACGGCCCCGCCGCGCTGCTGACCCCGGTCAGCGTCGAGGCCGTCCTGCCGCGGCTGCCGTCGGACCCGCTGCCGGCGGTGCGCATCACCGCCTCACTGCCCGAGGCCGCCGAGCACCGCGCCCGCATCGAGGCCGCACTGTGGCGGCTGCGCGACAGGTTCAATCCGCTGCAGAAGGTGGTGCTGGCCCGGGCGCTGCACCTGGAGGCGCAGTCCCCGCTGGACCCGATGGCGATCCTGCGCCGGCTGATCGAGGCCGACCCGGAGGCCACCGCATACCTGGCCGACCTGTCGCCGGCCGGGCCGCGCTACACCGGCTGCGTTCTGGTGGGCGCGAGCCCGGAGCTTCTGGTGGCACGCTTCGGGCAGCGGGTCAGCTGCCAGCCGTTCGCCGGATCCGCCCCGCGCTCGGCCGACCCGGACGTCGACGCCGCCAACGGCGCCGCGCTGGCCGCCTCGGACAAGAACCTGCACGAGCACCAACTGGTCGTCGACACCATGCGCGCCGTGCTGGCGCCGCTGTGCAGCAGCCTCGTCATCGCCGAGCAGCCGCAACTGAGCCGCACCGCCGCGCTGTGGCACCTGAGCACGCCGATCCGCGCCACGCTGCGCGATTCCTCCACCACCGCAATGGATTTGGCACTGGCGCTGCATCCGACCCCGGCCGTCGGAGGTGCGCCGACCGCGCAGGCGGTCCGATTGATCGCCGAACTGGAGGGCGAGCGCGGCTTCTACGCCGGAGCCCTCGGCTGGTGCGACGGCCGCGGCGACGGCCGATGGGTGGTGGCCATCCGCGGCGCGCTTCTGTCCGCCGACCGGCGCACCGCGGTGGCCCAGGCCGGCGGCGGGATCGTCGCCGAATCCGACGCCGACGAGGAGATCGCCGAGACCACCACGAAATTCCGCACCATCCTGGCCGCCCTCGGGGTGCCGGCGTGAGCACGCTGATCCGCACCGCGCACCCCGGCGACGAACCGGCGATCGCGGCGATGATCCGTGCCCTGGCCGAGTTCGAACGCGCACCCGAGCAGTGCACCGTCACCGAAAGTCAGCTCACCGCAGCGTTATTCGGCGACGATGCCCCGGCCCACTGCCTGATCGCCGAGGTCGACGGCGAGACGGCCGCCATGGCGCTGTGGTACCGGACCTTCTCCACCTGGGACGGGGTGGCCGGCATTCACCTCGAGGATTTGTTCGTCCTTGACCGCTTCCGTCGCCGTGGACTGGCCCGAGCACTGCTGGCGGCACTGGCGCTCGAATGCGTGCGCAACGGCTACAGCCGGCTGGGCTGGGCGGTGCTGGACTGGAACACCGACGCCATCGCCCTCTACGACGCCGCAGGCGCGCGGCCGATGTCGGAGTGGGTCAGCTACCGGGTGTCCGGACCCGAATTGGCCGCACTGGCCGCGGAATCCGACGGACCCTGACCC
>JAIOQK010000241.1 GCA_021413425.1 Mycobacterium sp. | reverse complement strand
GTGAGCACCCAGGCCCTGCCCGGACCACCACCGCCGGCCCAGGGCGGGGGCGATCACCACGCCGACGGTCGGGGTGCCGTCCTGCAGCAGCGCGATCAGGCTGGCCCACACCGGAACTCCGCGCACGAAGTTCTTCGTGCCGTCGATCGGGTCGATCACCCACTGCCGGCCGCTCAGGCGGGCGGTGCCGCCCTGCTCCTCGCCGAAGACGTCGTCTCCCGGACGCTCGCGGGCCAGCACCTCGCGCAGGACGGCTTCGACGGCCTCGTCGGCGTCGGTGACCGGGGTCAGGTCGGGCTTGTGGGCCACCCGCAGGTCCAGTGCGCCGAAGCGGGCCAGGGTGATTGCGTCGGCTCGGGCGGCCAGTTCCAGCGCCAGATCGAGGTCGCGGCCGACGGTGCTCATGGCTGCAGTCCTACCATGGCCGCATGATGGAATTCGCGGTGCTGCTGCTGATCGTCGGTGCGCTGGCTCTGGTGGTGGGCCCCCGGCTGATGGGCCGGCGCGGCCCGCGCGGGGAGATGGCGCAGGGGACGCTGCTGGTGACGGGGGTCAGCCCGCGCCCGGACGCCGAGGGCGAGCAGTTCGTCACCATCAGCGGGGTGATCACCGGTCCGACCGTCGCCGAGCATGTGGTTTACCAGCGGATGTCGGTGGACGTGGCGAACTGGCCGACCATGGGGCAGCTGCTGCCGGTGGTGTACTCGCCGAAGAATCCGGACAAGTGGTTCTTCGCGCCGCCGGAGCAGCTCATGCCGCCGATGCCGCCCGCTCCCACTGCGTGACTGTGCGGTTTCCCGCACGACACGCCGCGGCTGTGGAGAATTTCGCACAGTCGACGTGACGGTGTCGCCGTGCGCTGGCACCGTCTCCGCGCATGGCGGACGACTGGCCCTTCCGGGGCGCTGAAGCGGTTGCGTCCGGAGCGCTCTCAGAGCGTCAGCTCAAGAACTTCTACTCGGCCGTCTACCCGGGCGTCTACGTACCCCGCTGGGTGGAGTTATCGGCAATCCAGCGTGCCCGCGCCGCGTGGTTGTGGTCGCGACGGTCCGGCGTCGTCTCCGGGTTATCAGCCTCGGCATTGTTGGGCACCAAATGGATTGAGCCGACGCACCCGGCCGAAGTGGTGTATTCCAATCGACGTGTACCCACCATGCTCATCGTCCACACCGATGCGTTGGCGGCAGGGGAGACGCTCTCGGTCGACGGCATGCGGGTGACGACAGCCGCCCGGACGGCGTTCGACCTCGGTCGCCGGCTGCCGGTGACGGAGGCGGTTCAGCGGGTGGATGCACTCATGAACGCCACGGGCCTGGTGGTGGGTGAGATCGAGCGCGTGACGGACGCCCATCCCGGGGTTCGGGGGCTCAAGACGCTGCGCCGGGCGCTGGCTCTGGTCGATGGGGGAGCGGAGTCCCCGTACGAGACCCTCACCCGGCTGATCCTCGTCCGGGCCGGCCTACCCACGCCCGCGACACAGGTGCCGGTCATCGACGAGCATGGGTTCGTGGTGGCCTACGTCGATATCGGCTGGCGCGACCTGCGGGTGGCGGTGGAGTACGACGGAGCCCAGCACTGGACCGACGCGCGACAGCGCCGCCGGGATATCGAGCGGCTTGCGGACCTCGAAGCACTGGGCTGGATCGTCATCCGGGTGAGCAGTGACATGGTCCGTACGCCGGCGACCATCGTCGCTCGGGTGCGTGCGGCGCTGGAGAGTCGCGCGAGTGTGCGGATTTCCGCGCCGCGTCGGCGTGTTTCGTAGGAAACCGCACAGTCGCGGGAGAAAGATCAGCCGTGCGCGATGCGCAGCAGGTCGGCGACGCTGACCAGCTTGCGGCGCGGGCGGCCGTGCGGCTCACCCAGCGAGCGCTCGTGGGCGTCGATGGCCTGCCAGTGGGCGTCGCTGACCAGGGTGGGCTGGCGTTCCAGTAGCCAGTCGACCAGTTCGTCGGCGTAGTCGGGCCCGAGGTCGGGCAGCTGTGCTGAGGCCAGATCGGCCAGCAGGGTGTCGACGGTGTCCTGCGAGTCGCTCTTGTTGGTGCCGATCACCCCGGATGGCCCCCGCTTGATCCAGCCGACGACGTAGTCATGGGAACGATCGCGGATCTTGCCCTCGGTGTGGGGGATGGTGCCGGAGCGCTCATCGAACGGCAGGCCTGGGATCGCCACCCCGCGGTAGCCCACCGCCCGCACCACCAGTTGGACGGGCAGGGTCTCGCGCTGACCGGTGTCCTTCGCCACCATGCGGCCGTGCTCGTCGACGAAGAGTTCGTTTCGACCCAGCACGATCGCCTCGACCCGGTCGTTGCCGGTGATCTCGATGGGGGAGGTGCAGAACCGGAATGTGATGCGGCGCATGCCGTCTCGGGGTTCGCGGGTCGAGTAGCCTCGGAGCACTTTGATGTTGGCGGCGGTGGTCTTGCCGGCCGCCGCGGCCTGCTCGTCGGTGATGCCCTCCAGGTCGGCGGGGTCGACGACGACGTCCACGCCGTCGAGTTCGCCGAGTTCGCGCAACTCCAGCGTGGTGAACGCGCCCTCCAGTGGGCCGCGGCGGCCGGCGATCACCACCTCGGAGACGCCCCGCTGATGCAGGGCGTCCAGGGCGTGATCGGCGATGTCGGTCTCGGCGAGCACGTCGGGGTCGGTGACCAGGATGCGGGCCACGTCGATGGCGACGTTGCCGTTGCCGATCACCACCGCGCGGCCGGTGGAGATGTCGGGAGCCATCTCGGTGAAGTGCGGGTGGGCGGTGTACCAGCCGACGAAGTCCACCGCGGCCACGCTGCCGGGCAGATCCTCACCGGGGATGCCCAGTGCACGGTCGGACTGGGTGCCGACGGCGTAGATCACGGCGTCGTAGCGGTCGCTGAGTTCGTCGGCCGAGACGTGCTCGCCGACGGCGATGTTGCCGAAGAACCTGAAGCGCGGGTCCTCGGAGGTCTTCTCGAAGGTGCGGCTGACGGACTTGATCTTGGGGTGGTCGGGGGCCACGCCGGAGCGCACCAATCCCCATGGCGTGGGAAGCATTTCCAGCATGTCGACGGCGACGTCGCGGCCGCCCTCGGACACCGAGGTGTCGGCGAACCGCAGCAGCGAGGCGGCGGCGAAGTAGCCGGAGGGTCCGGCACCGACGATCGCGACATAGTAAGGACGCATCCTCGGGATGGTAGTCGCGCCGGTAACGTGAGACCCCGTGGACCTCGACCGGCAGACCGACATCGCAGCACTGGACTCCACCCTGACCACGGTGGAGCGGGTGCTCGACGTCGACGGCCTGCGGACCCGCATCGAGAAACTCGAGGCCGAGGCGTCCGACCCGAACCTGTGGGACGACCAGAGCAACGCCCAGAAGGTCACCAGTGAGCTGTCTCACGCGCAGGGCGAGTTGCGCCGGGTGGAGGGGCTGCGTCAGCGCCTCGACGATCTGCCGGTGCTCTACGAGATGGCCGCCGAGGAGCAGGGCGCCGGTGCGTCCGATGCGCTGGCCGAGGCCGACGCCGAACTGAAGTCGCTGCAGGCCGACATCGAGGCCATGGAGGTCCGCACCCTGCTGTCGGGGGAGTACGACGAACGCGAGGCGCTGGTCACCATCCGCTCCGGTGCGGGCGGGGTGGACGCCGCCGACTGGGCCGAGATGCTGATGCGGATGTACATCCGGTGGGCCGAGCAGCACGGCTACGGCGTCGAGGTGTTCGACACCTCCTACGCCGAGGAGGCCGGCATCAAGAGCGCCACCTTCGCGGTGCACGCGCCGTTCGCCTACGGCACCCTGTCGGTGGAGCAGGGCACCCACCGGCTGGTGCGGATCAGCCCGTTCGACAACCAGGGCCGCCGGCAGACCTCCTTCGCCGAAGTCGAGGTACTGCCGGTCACCGAGACCACCGACCACATCGACATCCCCGAGGGCGATATCCGCGTCGACGTCTACCGCTCCAGCGGGCCGGGTGGGCAGTCGGTCAACACCACCGACTCCGCGGTGCGCCTGACCCACATCCCAACCGGGATCGTCGTCACCTGTCAGAACGAGAAATCCCAACTGCAGAACAAGGTTTCGGCCATGCGGGTGTTGCAGGCCAAGCTGCTGGAGCGCAAGCGCCATGAGGAGCGCGCCGAGATGGATGCCCTCAAGGGCGACGGCGGCAGTTCCTGGGGTAACCAGATGCGCTCCTATGTGCTGCACCCGTACCAGATGGTGAAGGACCTGCGCACCGAGTACGAGGTGGGAAGCCCGGCCGCGGTGCTCGACGGCGATATCGACGGGTTCCTGGAGGCCGGGATCCGATGGCGCAACAGGCGTGACGACGATGACTGACACCGTCGCGCGGCGCTGGCACGAGTTCTGGCAGGGCCAGTTCGGCGACTGGATCCTCAATAGCGGACTGCGGATCGCGCTGCTGCTGATCGGCGGTCTGCTGGCCGCCCGTTTCATCAGTTGGAGCGCCAACGGGATCAGCCGGCGCATCGACGCCCGGTTCCGACAGAGCGACGCCCTGGTGCGCACGGAGAGTGCCAAGCACCGCCAGGCCGTTGCCTCGGTGATCTCCTATGTCTTCGGCGATCTGGTGCAGCTGACGCTGGGGTCGAGCAATGACGCGATGGGCACCGTCGAGGACGTCACCCTGCGGGTGACCAAGCTGCGCACCCCGGAGGGCGAGATGTACACCATCCCCAACGGCCAGATCATGAAGACGCTCAACCTGTCCAAGGACTGGGCGCGCGCGGTGATCGACATCCCGGTGCCGATCACCGCGGACCTCAACGCGGTCAACGAGGTGCTGCACACGCTGTGCGATAAGGCGGTGACAGATCCGGCGCTGGCCGATTTGCTGCTGGACTCCCCGCAGCTGATGGGTGTGGAGAGCATCGGAGTGGACACGGTGAACCTGCGGATGGTGGCGCGCACCCTGCCGGGCAAGCAGTTCGAGGTGGGCCGGCGGCTGCGGCTGCTGGTGATCGCCGCGCTGACCCGCGCCGGCATCGTCACCGCCGTCGACAGCTCCCCGATGGTGGGGGCGATGGTGCACCCGGCGACCACCGGCGGCGCCGAGCAGAGCACCCAGGGACCGGACCAGTGAAGTCCCGCGAGGGCCGCGGCTGGCCCGCCTACCTGTTCGGTGGACGGCTGCGCACCTCCACGCTGGCGCTGATCGTCGCGTTCGTCGCGATCTGGTGGATCTACGAGACCTACCAGCCGGCCGAGGAGCCCCCGCCACAGGTGCCCGCCAGCGACGTCGTCCCGCCGGGCTTCATCCCTGATCCGGCCTACACCTGGGTGCCGCGCACCTACGTGCAGCGCCCCACGACGACCACCCCGACGACGACCACGTCCACCACTGCGACCACGCCCACCACGCCGACCACCCCGACGAGCGGTCCGGAGACGCCGTCGCCCAGCCCGGAGGGTCCGCCACCGCCACCGGGGCTACCAGGCCCGATCAGCCCGGAGACCGCGCCCCCGCCAGCACCGGTCCCTTCGGCCACACCCGGCACGGCGCCGTCCACGCCGCCCGCGCCGCCGCAATAATCCTGCACAGGTCTGCGGCTAGACTGGCGTGCCGTGATGATCACCCTGGACCATGTCAGCAAGCAGTACAAGAACTCTGCGCGCCCGGCGCTGGACAACGTCAGTGTCAGCATCGACAAGGGTGAGTTCGTCTTCCTGATCGGCCCGTCGGGATCGGGCAAGTCCACCTTCATGCGACTGCTGCTGGCCGAGGAGGTACCGACCTCCGGCGAAGTGCAGGTGTCGAAGTTTCACGTCAACAAGCTCTCCGGCCGGCACATCCCCAAACTGCGCAAGGTCATCGGGTGCGTGTTCCAGGACTTCCGCCTGCTGCAGCAGAAGACGGTGTCGGAGAACGTCGCATTCGCCCTCGAGGTGATCGGCAAGTCCTCCGACACCATCAAGTCGGTGGTGCCCGAGGTACTCGACATGGTCGGGCTGTCCGGCAAGGCCAACCGGCTGCCGGCCGAACTCTCCGGCGGCGAGCAGCAGCGGGTCGCGATCGCCCGGGCGTTCGTCAACCGGCCGCTGGTGCTGCTGGCCGACGAGCCCACCGGCAACCTCGACCCGGAGACCAGCCGCGACATCATGGACCTGCTGGACCGGATCAACCGGACCGGCACCACGGTGCTGATGGCCACCCACGACCACCACATCGTCGACTCCATGCGCCAGCGGGTGGTGGAGCTCTCACTGGGCCGGCTGGTGCGCGACGAGCAGCGCGGCGTCTACGGAATGGATCGTTAAGTGCGCTTCGGCTTCCTGGTCAACGAGGTCGTCACCGGCCTGCGTCGCAACATCACCATGACGATCGCGATGATCCTCACCACCGCGATCTCCATCGGACTGTTCGGCGGCGGCCTGCTGGTGATCCAGCTGGCCAATCAGTCCCGGGCGATCTACCTCGACCGGGTCGAGAGCCAGGTGTTCCTGACCCCCGAGGTGTCCGCCAACGACGCCACGTGTGACGCCGAGGCGTGTAAAGCGTTGCGCGCCAGCATCGAATCCCGCGATGACGTGAAGAGTGTGCGTTTCCTCAATCGCGACGACGCCTACACCGACGCGGTGACGAAGTTCCCCGAGTACCGCGACGTCGCCAGCAAGGACTCCTTTCCCTCGTCGTTCATCGTCAAGCTCAACAACCCCGAGAAGCACGCCGACTTCGATAAGGCCATGCAGGGCCAGCCGGGTGTGCTCAACGTGCTCAATCAGAAGGAACTGATCGACCGGCTGTTCGCAGTGCTCGACGGGCTCTCCCGTGCCGCGTTCGCGATTGCGATCGTGCAGGCCATCAGCGCAATCCTGTTGATCGCCAACATGGTTCAAGTCGCGGCCTACACCAGGCGCACCGAAATCGGGATCATGCGCATGGTGGGCGCCACCCGCTGGTACACGCAGTTGCCGTTCCTGGTGGAGTCGGTGGTGGCGGCAACCATCGGCGTGGTGCTGGCGATCGGCGGGCTGATCGTGGTGCGCGCACTGTTCCTCGACAACGCCCTCGACCAGTTCTACCAAGCCAACCTGATCGCCCGAATCAACTACGCCGACGTGCTGTACGTCTCGCCGATCATGTTCGCCATCGGTGTCGTCATGGCCGCAGTGACGTCGTATGTCACGTTGCGGTTGTACGTGCGGAACTAGCGTGGCCAAGGCATCGGTCGAGCGCAAGGCGGCAGCTGCGAAGAAGGCCGGTGACAGCAAGGGCGGCAAGCGGATCATCGCCTCGAATCGCAAAGCCCGCCATAACTACACGATTCTGGATGTCTTCGAGGCCGGGATCGCCTTGGTGGGCACCGAGGTCAAGAGCCTGCGCGACGGGCAGGCGTCGATGACAGACTCGTTCGCGACCGTCGATGACGGCGAGATCTGGTTGCGTAACCTGCACATCGCCGAATATCACCACGGCACCTGGACCAACCACGCTCCACGGCGCAACCGCAAACTCCTGCTGCACCGCCGCGAGATCGACACGCTGAGCGGCAAGATCCGCGACGGCAACCTGACCCTGGTTCCGCTGTCGATGTACTTCCTCGACGGCAAGGTCAAGGTGGAACTGGCGCTAGCGCGCGGCAAGCAGTCGCACGACAAACGCCAGGATCTCGCCCGCCGCGACGCCGAGCGCGAAGTGGTGCGCGAACTGGGCCGGCGCGCCAAGGGCATGC
>JAIOQK010000182.1 GCA_021413425.1 Mycobacterium sp. | reverse complement strand
GCGCTGCTGCGCCGGCGCGGCTCGGTTGCGACGTTCTCCTCGGAGACCATCCAGATGGGTCCGCTGGAGGTGGACATCCCCGGTCGGCGCGCCCGGGTCAATGGCGTGGATGTCGATCTGACCAAACGGGAATTCGATCTGCTGGCCGTGCTGGCCGAGCACAAGACCGCGGTGCTGAGCCGCGCGCAGCTGCTGGAGCTGGTGTGGGGGTACGACTTCGCGGCCGACACCAACGTGGTGGACGTCTTCATCGGCTACCTGCGGCGCAAGCTGGAAGCCGGCGGTGCGCCGCGGCTGCTGCACACGGTGCGCGGCGTAGGTTTCGTGCTACGGACCCAGTAGGCACCCGTTAGAACGCTCACACGAACTAGCGGAAATTCTTGTCCCACTTGTCGAATCCGGCCGCCTTGGCTGTCGCCTCATCGAAGAACCAGACCTCGGCGATGGTCTCGCTGTAGGCGGGGCTGTCGGTGGGGTGATACAGCATCGAATCGGAGTTGCCCTTGATGGTCCAGCCGGCGGGCCCGCTGCCGTCAGCGTTCGGCTTGGCCGACCCCTTGCCGTACGGGCCGGGCGCGACGTCGTCGACCGAGAGCAGCGTTGCCGCCTGGGCACCAGCCTTGGCCTTCTTACCCGAGTCCCACCGGGCGAACCCGGCGGCTACCGCGGACGCCTCGTCGGCGAACCACACCTCAGCGATGGTCTGCTTGTACCAAGGGCTTTCGGTGGTGTGGTAGAGCATCGAGTCCTCGTTGCCCTTGATGGTGAACCCGGCCTGCGAGCTCGGCGCGTCAGCGCTCGCCGCGGTGCGGATCGACCCGGTGCCGTACGGCTCCAGCTCCACATCACCACCGGTGAGTTTGTGCATCGTCGAGCTCGCACCGACCGCCGTACCGGCGCTCCGCACCGCCGCTGAGATCGTGCGCGTCACCGGGATCTCCCGGGTCACCTTGCGGACCGTCAGGGCGAAGGTGACGGCCAGCCCGGCCAGTGCCGCCAGCGCCATCAGCCACCAGTTGACGTCTTTCATCAGCGAGCTCCAATCTCACGCGAGCCGGCCGGAAGGTCGGCGATCGCCTCTTCCCTGCTTGACCGCGGGATCGTCACCAGCGTGATCACCCACGCGACCGCGGAGCCGACCACGAAGGCCAGCAGGTACCACAACCATTGCGCTACGAAACCCATCTCGATACTCCCTAGTTGACCGTGATCTCGGTGCGACGGTTCTGGGCACGCCCCGCCTCGGTGTCGTTGCTCGCCACCGGGTTCGACGAACCCTCACCCTTGCTGGTGATCGCGTCGGCGGCGATGCCCTGCGACACCAGGTAGGCGGAGACGGACTTGGCCCGCGCCTCACTGAGCGGAGCGTTGATCGCGTCGGTGCCGGTGTTGTCGGTGTGGCCGACCACGGTGAGCTTCGCATCCGGGCACGCCTTGAGGTCCGGCACGACACTCGACAGCTGCGCCACGCCGTCGGCGCTGAGCTTGTCACTGCCGGTTTCGAACTTCAGCGGCACCGCGAGATCCGCGTCGACGGTGGCCTGCAGGTTGTCGCACGAGACCGGAGCGCCCGCGATCGTGATGTTGTTGACGATCGTCACGTTCGGCCACCCGGCGCGGGCGGCGGCTTCCACGGCTGCCTTCACCTCTTCGGTCGGCGCGGTTCCGGTCAGGGTCAGGGTGTCGCCCTCGACGGTGAAGCGGAAGTCCGAGATGTCGGCCGCGGCCTTGAGCAGTGCGCCCAGTCCGGCGAAGTCCGGCGCGGAGGCGCCGCCGGCGATGTCGATCTTGTCGATCAGGTTGACGCCGCCGCCGAGGGCGGCTTTGAGCGCACCGATGAGCTTGTCCTTGACTGCGAGGTCGGGCAGCAGGCCGGTGAGGGTGAAGTCGTTGCCGTTACGCAGAATCGACAGCGGCGAGAAGTTCAGCGACGGTAGCGACACGTCCGGGGCGCTGATACTCGGGCCGCTGATGTCGATCTTCGGTTTCACCGCATTCCAGCCCAGCCACCCGAACAGCAGTGGGACGAGCAGAAGGGCAGCCAGCCAGGCCGCACCGGGTGAACGCCGGTAGAAGCGCGACTCCGCACGCCACTCGGTTGCCGTCGCGCTCACGCGCTCTTCGCCGGAACCCGTCATCGGTTCCCTCCTCCGCCAGTCATGGCGCCTCGATTAATCGAACGACGAGGAACCTACACCATCGGCGTTTGCGAGAATCACCGATCGGCGTAAGAAAAGGGCGCAGGGGTCAGGCGGTGCCGAGCAGGTCGATGACGAAGATCAGGGTCTTACCTGACAAACGGTGGCCGCCGCCGGCCGGGCCATATGCCTGCTCGGGGGGGATGATTAGTTGCCGACGACCGCCGACCCGCATTCCGGGGATGCCGTCCTGCCAGCCCGCAATCAGGCCGCGCAGCGGAAACGAGATCGACTCCCCGCGATCCCAGGAGCTGTCGAACTCCTCACCGGTGTCGTACTCCACGCCGACGTAATGGACGTCGACCACCGCACCCGCGGTGGCCTCGGCACCCTCGCCGACGACGAGGTCTTTGATGGCCAGTTCGGCCGGGGGCGGCCCTTCGGGAAACTCAATCTGAGGTTTTGCGCTCACCGCCATACGGTAGCTGGCGTCTCTAAGCTGCCTGCATGGCCATCTTCGATGCCGTTGTGGTGGGCGGCGGGCACAACGGACTCGTGGCGGCCGGGTACCTGGCCCGGGCGGGCCGGCGGGTGCGTGTGCTGGAACGGCTCGACGAAGTGGGCGGCGCGGCGGTGTCGGCGCGGGCCTTCGACGGCGTGGACGCGCGGCTGTCCCGGTACTCCTACCTGGTCAGCCTGCTGCCGACGAGCATCCTGGACGACCTCGGTGCCCGGGTGCGGCTGGCCCGTCGGCGGTACGCCTCCTACACCCCGAATCCGGCCGACGGCGGGCGCAGCGGCCTGCTGATCGGACCACAGCACAGCTTCGCGGCGGTCGGGGCGGCCGGTGACGAAACCGCATTCGCCGAGTTCTACCGCCACTGCCGCACGCTGACCGAACCGCTGTGGCCGACCATGACCCAGCCGCTGCTACGGCGCGAGCAGGCCCGCCGACTGGTGGCCGACAGCGGCGGCCCGGACGCGGCGGCGGCATGGGAGGCGCTGATCGAGCGCCCACTGGGGCACGCGATCACCGATGCCGTCGACAGCGATCTGGTGCGCGGGGTCATCGCCACCGACGCGCTCATCGGCACCTTCGCCCACCTGGACGATCCGTCGCTGCGCCAGAACGTGTGCTTCCTCTACCACCTGCTGGGTCAGGGCAGCGGCGAGTGGGATGTGCCGGTGGGCGGAATGGGTGCGGTGACCTCCGCGCTGGCGCAGGCGGCCGCCACGCACGGCGCCGAGATCGTCACGGGCGCGGAGGTTCTCGCCGTATCGCCCGACGGTGAGGTGCGCTACCGGTGCGACGACGACGAGGTCGTCGTGCACGGCCGGGCGGTGCTGGCCAACGTCACGCCCGCGGTGCTGGCCGACCTGCTCGGCGAACCCGCACCCGATATCGCTGCCGGCTGCCAGGTCAAGGTGAACCTGATGCTGCGGCGACTACCTCGGTTGCGGGATGCCACCGTAACGCCGGAGCAGGCTTTCGGCGGCACCTTCCACATCAACGAGACGTGGTCGCAACTGGACGCCGCCTACGCGGCCGCCGCGGCCGGTCAGGTGCCATCACCGCTGCCGTGTGAGATCTACTGCCACTCACTGACCGACCCGAGCATCCTGTCGGCCGAACTTCGCGACGCCGGGGCGGCGACCCTGACGGTATTCGGACTTCACGTGCCTCATGAACTGCAGGCCGCCGATCCCGAGCGGATGCGCCGCCGGCTCACCGACGCGGTGCTGGGATCGCTGAATTCGGTTCTCGCCGAACCGATCCAGGACGTCGTAATGACCGACGCCCACGGCCGGGCGTGTGTCGAGACCAAAACCACCGTCGACCTGGAGAGCGCCCTGGGCCTGACCGCGGGCAATATCTTCCACGGCGACCTGGCGTGGCCGTTCGCCGATGATGACGACCCGTTGGACACCCCCGCGCGGCAGTGGGGAGTGGCCACCGATCACGAGCGGATTCTGCTGTGTGGATCGGGATCGCGCCGCGGCGGAGCGGTGTCCGGTATCGGCGGGCACGGTGCTGCTATGGCGGTGCTCGCACACCGCTGAGCTGCTATGGCGGTGCTGGCAGCAGGCGGCTAGCGCGAACCCAGCGTGAGGTAGTCGCGCTCGCCGTAGCCGGTATAGATCTGGCGGGGCCGGCCGATCTTGTTCGGCTCGTCGTGCATCTCACGCCAGTGCGCGATCCAGCCGGGAAGGCGGCCCATCGCGAACAGCACGGTGAACATCCGGGTGGGAAAGCCCATCGCGCGGTAGATAACGCCGGTGTAGAAGTCGACGTTCGGGTAGAGCTTGCGTTCGACGAAGTAGTCGTCGGTCAAAGCGACCTCTTCGAGGGACTTGGCGATGTCTAGCAGTTCGTCGTCGCCGCCGACCTTGGCGAGGATCTTGTCGGCCTGCTCCTTGACGATGCGTGCGCGGGGATCGTAGTTCTTGTAGACGCGGTGGCCGAAGCCCATCAGCTTCACGCCGTCCTCGCGGTCCTTGACCTTGCGGACGAAATCCTGGACGGTGCCGCCCCCGGTGCGGATCTTCTCGAGCATCTCCAGCACGGACTGATTGGCACCGCCGTGCAACGGGCCCCACAGCGCGTTGATTCCGCCGGAGATCGAGGTGAACAGATTGGCCTGGGAGGATCCCACGAGCCGGACGGTGGAGGTGGAGCAGTTCTGCTCGTGGTCGGCGTGCAGGATCAGCAGCATGTCCAGAGCCTTGACGATCTCCGGGTCACAGTCGTAGGGCTCGGCGGGAAGCCCGAACGTCATCCGCAGGAAGTTCTCCACCAGACTCCGCGAGTTGTCCGGGTAGAGGAACGGCTGACCCACGGACTTCTTATAGGAATAGGCAGCGATGGTGGGCATCTTGGCCAGCAGCCGGATCGTGGAAAGCTCCACCTGCCCGTGATCCATCGGGTCCAGGGAGTCCTGGTAGTAGGCCGACAGTGCGTTGACCGCACTGGAGAGCACCGGCATCGGATGAGCGTTGCGCGGGAAGCCGTCGAAGAAACGCTTGAGGTCCTCGTGCAGCAGGGTGTGCCGCTGGATCTGGGTGGTGAACTCGGCCAACTGATCGCTGGTGGGCAGTTCCCCGTAGATCAGCAGATAACTGACCTCAATGAAGGTCGACCTGTCGGCCAGCTGATCAATCGGGTAGCCGCGGTAACGGAGGATGCCGGCGTCGCCGTCGATGTAGGTGATGGCGCTCTTGGTCGAGGCGGTGTTGACGAAACCTTGATCGAAGGTGGTGTACCCCGTCTTCGCCAGTAGCGGGCCCAGGGCGATGCCGTCGGAGCCCTCCGTGGCGTGGACGATGTCCAGGTCGATCTCGCCACCGGGATAACGCAGGGACGCGGTGTCGTCGGCTGCCACATCAACCCCTTCTCGCACGTCGGACGGACGTCCGTGGAACCCACGCTAGTGTGCGTCCTAGGTGAAGGTAGTCGCTACCGCCCGGGTCCGCCCGGGGGGGGTCTGGTCCTCGTCGCGCCATGGGCGCCAGAGCCGGATGAAAACCCCGTAGGCCCGGTCGATTCGGGTGATGACGTCACCGGGCCCCAGCGTCGCGACCTCGGGCACATCGACGGCTGTGGCGATCATCACCGCCCAGGTGTCGAGGATGATCCGCACCGCCGGGTCGTCGATGGCCACCCCCATTCTTTCGGCCAGCGCCCAGATCACCGCGCGGGTGGGCCCCTCGGGACGGTAGGTGAACGCCGCCAGGCCCAGCATCGGGGATCCGGTCACGATCCGCAGGAAGCCGCTGACCCGGTCGAACGACATGGCGTCGGGCTCGCCGCGCTGCGCCGCACCGAAGACCTCGATGTGGGCGCGGACCATGGCCTCGTGCTCGGTGATGTCATGAGGTTGGCGTATCAGCGCCTGCGCGACGTGCTCGGAGGTCTCCTCGATCAGGGCACCGATGACGGCTTCCTTGTTCGGGAAGTATCGGCTGAACGTCCGGGGGGACACGTCCGCCGCCTCGGCGATCTGGTCCACCGTGGTGTTCTCGTAGCCCTGCCGAGAGCACAGACGAGCCGCGACGTCGACGATCGTGGCGCGGGTGCGTTGTTTCTTACGTTCACGCAGCCCCAGAGCTGCGACCCCCGCGCGGTCGGACACGCCGATCATCCTAAGCACAGCGGGGCAAACGTGGGAGGGCGAAGCGCGATGGTGCCCGGTAGCCGGCCGCAGGGGCGACTAACCCGCCCTCACGGCTGCAGCCGTTCGATGCACTCGCCGGTCACCCGGATCCGGTTGTGGATCCGGTTCTCCCGGCCCTGCCAGAACTCGACGACCTCGGCGGCGATGCGGTAACCGCCCCAGTGCGGCGGCACCGGCACCTGCTCGTGGTCGGCGAAGCGTGCGGTCACGTCCACGAGTTGGTCGAGCAGCTCCGCGCGCGATCCCACCGGACGCGACTGCGCCGACGCCCACGCGCCGAGCTGGGATCCGCGCGGCCGGCGCGCCCAGTACTGCGCGGTCTCCCGCTCGCTGACCTTGGCGACGGCACCGCGCACGTGAACCTGGCGGTTCAGCGCGTACCAGGGAAAGGTGACCGAAGCGTACGGGGTGGCCGAGAGTTCGGCTCCCTTGGCGGAGTCGTAGTTGGTGTAGAAGGTGATCCCGTCGACGTCCGCACTCTTGCACAGCACGGTGCGGGTGACAGGGCGGCCGTTGTCGTCCACGGTCGCCAGGACCATCGCGTTGGGCTCGACGACTCCGGCCTGCTCGGCCTCGCCGATCCAGTTGTGCAGCAACGTCAGCCAGCCGTCGGACAACCAATCGACATCGAGGTCTGTGCTGCCGTCCTTCTCCACCGAGCCGTACTCGATCCGCATCCCCGCCAGGCGCTCGTGTGCATCGCGATCAACCACGGCCTCACGGTACGCGCCGCCGAGGGGGGTGGGAGAATTGCGGCCATGACTGTGCTACCGGACGGCTTCGTCGCGGGCCTGGAAGGTGTCGTCGCCTTCACCACCGAGATCGCCGAGCCCGACCGCGACGGCGGTGCGCTGCGCTACCGCGGGGTGGACATCGAGGATCTGGTCGGGCACCGGGTCACCTTCGGCGACGTATGGGCACTGCTGGTGGACGGCCGGTTCGGCGACGGACTGGCGCCGGCCGAACCGTTCCCGCTGCCGATCCACACCGGCGACGTCCGGGTGGACGTCCAGGCCGGTCTGGCCATGCTCGCTCCCATCTGGGGCTACGCGCCGCTGCTGGACATCGACGATGACACGGCGCGGGCCCAGTTGGCCCGCGCCTCGGTGATGGCGCTGTCCTACGTGGCGCAGTCGGCGCGCGGCATCACCAAGCCCGCTGTGCCGCAGCGCGTCATCGACGAGTGCACCACCGTGACCGAGCGGTTCATGACCCGCTGGCATGGCGAACCCGATCCGCGGCACACCGAGGCCATCGACGCCTACTGGGTGTCGGCCGCCGAGCACGGGATGAACGCCTCCACCTTCACCGCCCGGGTGATCGCCTCGACCGGAGCCGACGTGGCCGCCGCGCTGTCCGGCGCGGTCGGGGCGATGAGCGGCCCGTTGCACGGCGGGGCACCGGCCCGGGTGATCCCGATGATCTCCGAGGTCGAGCGCAGCGGCGACGCCCGCGCGGTGGTGCGCGGCATCCTCGACCGCAAGGAGAAGCTGATGGGCTTCGGCCACCGGGTCTACCGGGCCGAGGATCCGCGGGCCCGGGTGCTGCGGGCCACCGCCAAACGGCTCGAGGCCCCGCGCTACGAGGTGGCCGCCGAACTTGAACAGGCCGCGCTCGCCGAACTGCGCGAGCGCCGTCCCGACCGGGCCATCGAAACCAACGTGGAGTTCTGGGCGGCGGTCATCCTCGACTTCGCCGAGGTGCCCCCGACGATGATGCCGGCCATGTTCACCTGTGGGCGCACCGCGGGCTGGTGCGCGCACATCCTGGAGCAGAAGCGGCTGGGCAAACTGGTGCGCCCCGCAGCGGTCTACGTCGGCCCCCAACCCCGGCCCGCCGACTCGGTGGCCGGCTGGAACGACATCGCGCACACCTGAGGCTGATCGGCGCACCAGCCGCTCGATTTCGGTACCCGCCCCTCCTCCTTTTAGGCTTGCCCCATGGCCGATCCCGCCCAGCTCACCATCCCCGCCGATCTCAAGCCCGCCGACGGCCGCTTCGGCTGCGGACCGTCGAAGGTGCGCCCCGAGCAACTGGCGGCGCTGAGCACCACCGCTGCGGGGCTGTTCGGCACCTCCCACCGGCAGGCCCCGGTGAAGAATCTGGTGGGCCGAGTCCGGGACGGCCTGCGGGAGCTGTTCAGAGTCCCGGACGGCTACGAGGTGATCCTCGGCAACGGCGGCGCGACCGCGTTCTGGGACGCCGCCGCGTTCGGCTTGATCGACAAGCGCTCGCTGCATCTGACCTTCGGGGAGTTCAGCGCAAAGTTCGCCTCCGCGGTGGCCGCCAACCCGTTCGTCGGCGATCCGATCGTCATCAAGGCCGAGCCCGGCAGCGCGCCGGCACCGGTGTCGGACCCGTCGGTGGACGCCATCGCCTGGGCGCACAACGAAACCTCCACCGGCGTCTCGGTGGGGGTGCAACGCCCGGCCGGCTCCGGGGATGCGCTGGTCCTGATCGACGCCACCTCCGGGGCGGGCGGCCTGCCGGTCGACATCTCGGCGTG
>JAIOQK010000181.1 GCA_021413425.1 Mycobacterium sp. | reverse complement strand
TGGTCGAACTCGGTGTGCTGGCCGAAGAGCACGGCATGGACAGCGCGTCGGTCAGCGACCACTTCAACCCGTGGCGGCACGAAGGCGGGCATTCGCCGTTCGCGCTGTCATGGATGACGGCGGTGGGCGAGCGCACCAAGCGCATCGTTCTGGGCACCTCGGTGCTCACCCCGACGTTCCGCTACAACCCCGCGGTGATCGCCCAGGCGTTCGCGACCATGGGCTGCCTCTATCCCGGGCGGATCTTCCTCGGCGTCGGCACCGGTGAAGCACTCAACGAGATCGCCACCGGCTCCATCGACGAGTGGCCGGAGTTCAAGGAGCGATTCGCCCGGCTTCGCGAGTCGGTGAAGGTGATGCGCGAGTTGTGGAAGGGCGAGCGGGTCGATTTCGACGGCGAGTTCTACCACATGCGCGGTGCGTCGATCTACGACGTCCCCGAGGGCGGCGTTCCGGTGTACATCGGTGCCGGCGGACCGGTGGTGGCCAAGTACGCCGGGCGCGCCGGCGACGGTTTCATCTGCACCTCGGGAAAGGGCGAGGAACTTTACGTCGACAAGTTGTTGCCCGCGGTGCGCGAGGGCGCCGAGGCGGCCGGCCGCGATGTCGACGAGGTCGACAAGCTGATCGAGATCAAGATCTCCTACGACACCGACCCCGACGTCGCGCTGAGCAACTGCCGGTTCTGGGCGCCGTTATCGCTCACACCTGAGCAGAAGCACTCCGTGACCGACCCGCGGGAGATGGAACGGCTCGCCGACCAGCTTCCGATCGAGCAGGTGGCCAAGAGATGGATCGTGTCATCCGATCCCGACGAGGCGGTCGAGAAGGTCGCCGACTACGTCGGTTACGGACTCAACCATCTGGTCTTCCACGCGCCGGGCCACGATCAGCGACGTTTTCTTGAGCTGTTCGAGCGCGACCTACTGCCCCGGTTGCGCAAACTGTCAGTGTGAGTCCCGCAGCGACGTCGATCTACATCGCCTCTCCGGAGGGCGAGACGGGCAAGTCCACCATCGCGCTGGGCATCCTGAACCGCCTGACCGCGATGGTGCCCAAGGTGGGGGTCTTCCGGCCGATCTCCCGCCGCGAGGAGCGCGACTACATCCTCGAGTTACTGCTGGCGCATTGTTCAATGCAGGGGGGCGACGCCGGTCTGTCCTACGAGGACTGCATCGGGGTGAGTTACCAACAACTGCACGCCGACCCCGACGGCGCCATCGCCGACATTGTGGACCGCTACCACGCCGTCGCCGACCGCTGCGACGCCATGGTGATCGTCGGCTCGGACTACACCGATGTCGCATCACCGACGGAATTGAGTGTCAACGCCCGCATCGCGGCCAACCTCGGAGCCCCGGTGCTGTTGTCGGTGCGGGCAACCGGGCGCACGCCGGCCGAGATCGCCGCAGTCATCGAGTTGTGCCTCGCTGAGCTTTCCGTTCAGCACACCCACACCGCGGCGGTGGTGGCCAACCGGTGTGAGCCGGAGAAGATGGACGAGGTACTGGCGGCATGCCAGGGGATCGGCCCCCGGGTCTACGTGCTGCCCGAGGAACCCCTTCTGGTCGCACCCACGGTGGGTGAGTTGTGCACTGCGGTGCAGGGCACACTGGTGCATGGCGACCACTCGCTGCTGGCGCGCGAGGTGACGGGCGTGATGGTCGCCGGGATGACGGCCGACCACGTCCTCGAACGGCTTACCGAGGGCACGGCGGTGATCACTCCCGGCGACCGTTCCGATGTGGTTCTCGCGGTGGCCAGCGCCCATGCGGCCGAGGGGTTCCCGTCGCTGTCGGTGATCATCCTCAACGGCGGTCTGCCTTTGCACCCGTCGATCGCGAAGCTGGTCACCGGCCTCGGTATCCGGCTACCGGTGATCACCACCGATTTGCGTACTTTCGAAACCGCGAGCGTGGTTGCCGGCACCCGCGGCAAGGTGACCGCCGCATCCCGGCGCAAGATCGACACCGCCATTGAGCTGATGGACCGCTACGTCGATATGACGGATCTGCTTGATCGGCTGGCAGTCCCGATCCCCACCGTGACGACACCGCAAATGTTCACCTTCGCTCTGATGGAACGCGCACGCGCCGACCGCAAGCGGATCGTGCTGCCCGAAGGCGACGACGATCGCATCCTGGCCGCCGCCGGTCGGCTGCTGCGCCGCGGTGTGGCCGAATTGACCATCCTCGGTGACGAGTCGGAGGTGCGGAGCCGTGCCGCCGAACTCGGCGTCGACCTGCACGCCGCCACCGTGATGAATCCCCGGACTTCCGAACTGGCCGAGCAATTCGCCGAACAGTACGCCGAGCTGCGAAAGTCCAAGGGCATCAACATCGAGCAGGCCCGCGAGATCATGCACGACGTCTCCTATTTCGGAACCATGCTGGTCCACAACAACCTCGTCGATGGCATGGTCTCGGGCGCCGCGCACACGACCGCGCACACCGTGCGGCCCGCATTCGAGATCATCCGCACCAAGCCCGGGGTATCGACGGTGTCCAGCATCTTCCTGATGTGTCTGTCGGACCGGGTGCTGGCCTACGGTGACTGTGCGATCGTGCCCGATCCCACTGCTGAACAACTGGCCGATATCGCGATCAGCTCGGCGCACACCGCGGCCCAATTCGGTATCGACCCGCGGGTCGCGATGCTGTCCTACTCGACCGGCGACTCAGGCACCGGGGCCGGAGTCGAGAAAGTCAGGGCGGCAACCGAACTCGTGCGCCAGCGTGACCCCCAGATGCTCATAGAGGGGCCGATCCAGTACGACGCGGCGGTGGATGCTGTCGTCGCCTCGGCGAAGATGCCGGATTCAGCGGTCGCCGGGCGGGCGACCGTGCTGATCTTCCCGGACCTCAATACCGGCAACAACACCTACAAGGCCGTCCAACGCAGCGCGGGGGCCATTGCGATCGGCCCGGTACTGCAGGGGCTCAACAAGCCGGTCAATGATCTGTCCCGCGGGGCGCTGGTGGAGGACATCGTCAACACCGTCGCCATCACCGCCATTCAGGCGCAGGGGTCGTGATGGCGGGCACCGTGCTGGTCCTCAACACCGGGTCCTCATCGCTGAAGTATCAACTGGTGCAGCCCGGCGGTGCGGTGAGCGTCGTCGACGGGATCGTCGAGCGAATCGGCGACGATGGCGGTGTGGCCGATCACCAGGAGGCGCTGCGGTTCGCCTTCGATGAGATCGCAGCCCAGGGAATAGATCTCGATGCACTGGAGTTGCTCGCGGTCGGCCACCGGGTGGTCCACGGCGGCCCGGATCTCTACCTGCCCGCCGTCATCGACGACGCGGTGCTCGACCAGATCCGGCAATTGGAGCCGCTTGCGCCGCTGCACAACCCACCGGCCGTCCTTGGTATCGAGGTCGCGCGCCGGGCGCTGCCCGATCTGCCGCACGTCGCTGTGTTCGACACCGCGTTCTTTCACGATCTGCCCCCCGCTTCGGCCACCTATGCCATCGATCGCGACGTGACACGGCGCTGGGGGATACGGCGCTACGGCTTCCACGGCACCTCCCATGAGTACGTCAGCGGCCAAGCCGCGCAATTCCTCGGGGTGGAGCCGGAATCGCTGAATCAGATAGTGCTGCATCTGGGCAACGGCGCCTCAGCATCGGCCATCGCGGGGGGGCGGCCGGTCGATACCTCGATGGGCATGACGCCGATGGAGGGCCTGGTGATGGGCACCCGCGCCGGCGACCTGGACTCCGGCGTGATCGCCTACCTGTGGCGGACGGCTCAGATGGGTGTCGACGAGATCGAGACCATGCTCAATCGCCGGTCGGGGATGCTCGGGATGAGCGGGGAGACCGACTTCCGAGTGGTTCACCAGCGGATCGCCGCCGGAGACGAGGCGGCCAGGTTGGCCTACGAGGTCTACATCCACCGCCTGCGCAAGTACGTCGGCGGATATCTGGCGGTGCTCGGGCACGCCGACGTGATCACCTTCACCGCGGGTGTCGGGGAGAACGATGCCGCGGTGCGCCGCGACGCGTTGAGCGGACTGACCCGCCTCGGCATCGAACTCGACGAGCAACTCAACGACAGTCCCGCGCGAGGACCGCGACGGATTTCGGCGGAGAACTCGCCGACCACGGTGCTGGTGATTCCCACCGACGAGGAACTGGCGATCGCGCGAGCCTGCCTGAGCGTGATCTGAGGCGGGTCAGAAGGTGCTCGTCGGCCGGACCTGATTGGCCATGTCGACCAACACATAGCGGTGCGCCTGGCTGGGGGTGGCCCGCGCCAGGCTGCGCAGTGAGGCCTCCACGCCCAGGCGCAGGCCGTGCTCGGTGAACGAGAACCCCAGGATGTGGCTCGAACTGGACACCGTGTGACTGGCGATCCAGTCCAGCGCGGTGCCCAGCACCAGGGCCCGGATCTGCAGCACCCGGGGCTCGGTATCGGGCAGTGACTCGGCGCGCCGCGCGCCCTCGCGGATCTGATCCTCGGTGAGGTCGTGGGCTGCGCGGCCGGAAAGCAGGGTCACCACGCTGGTGACTCGCGCGGTGGTGAAATGCCTTGAGCCGATGGGTACTTCGTCCAGGGTGGTCACAGCACCGGCGCGGTCGCCCTCTGCGGCCTGCGCACGGGCCAGTCCGAAGCCCGCGGAGATGATGTTGTTGTCGGTATGCCACACCGTCTCGTAGAAGGGGTGTTCGTCGCTGGTGCCGGCCAGTTCCGCGGTGGCCGCCAGCGCCAGCTTGGGCGCCTGTTCGCCGGGGAAGGTGTCGAGCACCTCGCTGAAGTGTTTCCTCGCCGACTCGAAGTCACCGGTCAGCAGTTCCGAGACCGCCTTGAACCACACCAGCCGCCAGCGCCAGCCAACCCGCGCGGCCAGATCCTCCAACTTGCGGTTGGCCTTGGCGACATCGCCGAGGTCGAGCAGTGCACGTACCTCCATCAGCGGCAACTCCACCGAATCGGCGAGGTCGGCACCCTCGGAGTCCAGTCGGCCGTGGCGGGCGGCGCGCAGCGAGTCCAGGGTCTGCACTGGCTGGGACAGCACCGTGGCCGAGAGCACCGTGGCCGCCACATCGGTCGGGTCGACCAGCGGAACGGGCAGCGCCACCACGATCTCGGGCGCGGTCAGCTTCTCCGCGTGCAGCAACCCGTCGAGATAGACATCGGTGTGGGCGACGAGCAGTTCGACCCCGAAGGTCGAGCGGGTGCGGGTGAAGACCGTCGACAGACCCGGGCGCGGTGACCCGGTATCGGCGGCGACGACCTCGCGCAGCACCCCGAGGAGTTGGGCCGACATCTCCTCGGCGCTGGCGAACCGGCGCCGAGGGTCGGGGTCGATCGCCCTGCGCAGCAGCCGGGCGAAGGAGTCGTAGCGCTTGAGAACGGGATCGTCCTCCGGAAGGCCGTCGACGTAGCGACCCCGGCGGGTCCGCAACTTCAGGGTCAGCGCGGCCAGTGTGCGTCCGACGGTGTAGATGTCGCTGGCAACCGTGGGGCCGGTGCGCACGATCTCCGGTGCCTGGTATCCCGGGGTGCCGTAGAGATATCCGAAGGAGTTGATCGGTGAGACAGCACCGAGGTCGATCAGCTTGAGCTGCTCCTCGGTCACCATGATGTTCTCCGGCTTGAGGTCGTTGTAACACAGCCCGATCGAGTGTAGGTAGCTCATGGCCGGAAGGATCTCGAGCATGTAGGCGATGGCTTCGGCGACCGGAAGCTTCTCGCCCTTAGGCAGTTTCAGCGACTTACCGCCGACGTACTCCATCACGATGTAGCCCACCGGCTCGCCGTGCGGGTCCGGATGCTCGACGAAGTTGAAGATCTTCACAATCGACGGATGCGCCACCTCGGCGAGGAACTGCCGTTCGGCCATGGCGATCGCCTGAGCCTCGGCGTCGCCTGAGTGCACCAGACCCTTCAGCACGACCGGTCGTTCGTTGACGTTCTGGTCGACGGCCAGGTACACCCAGCCCAGACCGCCGTGCGCCACGCAGCCCTTGATCTGGTACTGGTCGGCGACGGTGTCGCCGGGGCGCAGTTGCGGCAGGAACGAATAGCCGCTGCCGCAGTTCGGGCAGAGACCCTCTGACGCGCCGTCATGCCCCTCGTCCGACCGTCCGACCGGCCGGCCGCAGTTCCAGCAGAACCGCTTGGACTCCGCCACAACCGGATCGACCATCAGCGCGGCGAGCGGATCGATCTCGGGCACCGGGGGAATCTCCACCAGTCCACCGCCGAGCCGCCGTGAGGCGGACGTCCGAGCCATGCCTGCCTGATGCTCGTCGTGTTCGGTCGGCTCGCTGAGCGGACCGTCACCATCGTCATCGAAGCTCGGCCGGAAGACGGCCTGGGTGGACATCGGCCGGACGGTGGCCACCGAATCCGCTATGTCTTCGTGCTCGAGCCGGTCGGGCTCGAGGTCCTCCACACTTGCGTGCTGCGTTCCGGCCTCGGGGTCGGGAGTCTGCCCGGCCATCAGTCGAGATACCTCGGATCGGGCGGCGCCGGCGCGGGGCCCAGAACGCTGAGCCACTTGCGGTAGAGGGCGTCCCAGGTCCCGTCGGCGCGGATACGCGCCAGGGTGCCGTTGACGAAACGCACCAGCGCGGTGTTGGTCAGGTTGATCCCGATGCCGTAGGGCTGCTCGGCCATGTTCGGGCCGATGATGTGCAGGTAGGGATCCTGTGACACCAGGCCGGCCAGGATCGCATCATCGGTGCTGACCGCGTCGACCTCGCGCTGCTGCAGCGCCACCAGGCAGTCGGCCCAGGTGACCACCGTGACGATGTTCGGCGGCGGGTCGATCTGCTGCACCCGTTTGAGTGAGGTGGTGCCGCGAGCGACACAGACCCGCTTGCCGGACAGATCCGACGGCCGCGCGATGGCGGAGTCTCGCGCGGCCAGGATCCGCTGATAGGCGGTGAAGTACACCGTCGAGAAGTTGACCTGCTTGCGCCGCTCACAGGTGATCGTCATGGTCTTGACCACGATGTCGACGGTGTTCTTCTGCAGCGCGGTGATCCGGTCGGCAGAGGACAGGATGCGGTACTCCACCGCCGATGGGGTGCCGAAGATGTCGCGGGCGACCTCGCCGGCGATGTCCACATCAAACCCGGTGATCTCGCCGGTGATCGGGTCCCGGAAGGAGAACAGGTTGCTACCGATGTCCAGGCCCACCAGCAGGCGGCCGCGCTGCCGGATGGACGCGACCGCGGCGTCGGCGGCCGCCTTGGTGGGGAAGGGCCGCAGGCTCGCGGTCCGGTCGCAGTCGTTCTCCGCGGGGTCCGGCGGCTGGGGGGCACCGGCGGGGAGTTCTTCCATCCCGGCCGGCGTGGGCGGTGCCAGCGTCGGTGCGGGCGGTGCCTCCGGTTCGACCGCCGGAGCGCACCCGGCGAGTATGCCGATGGCGAGTGCCACGGAGAAGAGCTTGCGAGCGCTCATCACTGCTGATCGGTTCTTCGCGCGAGCGCTCATCACTGCTCGTTGGTTCTTCGCGCGAGCGCTCATCACTGATACTCGCTTATTCGTGGCCACAACCCGAGGGCCACCGCCACCGCGGCCCCCACCGACAGCACCACGCCGCCCTCCGTGGCACCCGAAAGCACCCGTCGCGCGGAGATGATATCGCCGCGCAACTGGCGTCGGCTCTCCGAGATCCCTTGGGAGAGAGTCTCATTGAGAGCATCGAAAGCGGGTGTCGAGTCGCCCTCGCCGGTCCCGAGGGCGACCTGGGTGGCAGCCTGGTAGTTGCCGACCGTGATGTAGCCGTTTATCCGCTCATCGGCGCGCCGCCACTTCAGCAACAGCTGGTCGGCGTTGGAGAGCGGATCGCGCGCGATCGCGTCCTCCTGCGCCAGGTAGTCGGTCAGCTGTGCATGCATCGAATCAACCCGCTGGTAGTAGGACCGCTTGCGCATATCTTCGTCACCGCGGCGGATCAACGACAGTGTCTCGTCGGCCCGGGCCTGCTGGGCGGTGATGGCAAGACCGGTCACCGTTCTCAACGACTGCGCCGCGGTGTTCTTCGCTGCGCGGCTGCCTGCGGTGGAGACCGCCAGCGCGGTCCCCACCCAGCCGATGAGGATCGCGAACGCAAGCCCACCGATCACCAGACCGACGTTGACCAGGCGTTTGGTGCGCCTGGCCAGCCACCGGTGGGCGAAGGCGCCGAAGAGCACCGTGGTCAGCACCACCACGATCACCGGCCCGGGGATCGACGCCGACGTCCCGGTCTCGGAGTCCAGCTGCGCCGAGGTCTGTTCGTAGAGCCGTTGAGCGTCCGGCAGGATCGTCTGCTGCATCAACCCCGAAGCCTCGGACAGGTACGACGACCCGACCGGGTTTCCCATCCGGTTGTTCGTCCGTGCCGTCTCGATCAGGCCGGTGTACACCGCCAGTTGCGCGTTGATCCGGCCCAGCAGATCCACCAGCGGGGGATCGGTGAGCCCGCTGGATGCCCGTGTGACGGCAACGGCGGCCTCGGTGATGGCCCGTTCGTAGCGCTGGCGCACCCCTTGCGGCTCGGCGCCCGCGATGAATGCCGTGGCCGCGGCGGCATCGGCTATCGACAGCGTGGTGTAGAGCTGACCCGCGGCGAAGGCCAGCGGTTCGGTGTGGTCGAGCACCCTGCTCAGCTGTTGCTGGCGCTGCGTGATCGTCGTGGACACGGCGAAGGCGGACAGGATTCCCAGGGCGGCCAGGATCATCCCGATGATCAGAATGCGCCCCGGGGTGCTACTGACGAACCACCACCGCGGGTGAACGGGCTCCGCCGGGGCCCGCTGCGCCAGCGGTTCGGTCGACGGGTGTGCCAGTTCAACGGTCACCTCGCGTTGACCTCACTCCCCTCGGCGCGCTGTGCGTCTTTGAGCAAAGTCTAAGAGCACCGCCGTCCGATGGCGCTCTATCGACCGGCCCGGTCTGGCCCGGGTGCCTATCCTTGGGAACTGTGCGAGGTGACGGCGACGGTTGGGTGGTGTCCGAAATCGGCACCTACCACTGGGGAGTGCACGGCGCCGCCGGCTTGCTGTTGCGGGCGCCCTGGCATGACGGAACCCCCGCGGTGCTTCTTCAGCACCGCGCGCCGTGGAGCCATC
>JAIOQK010000180.1 GCA_021413425.1 Mycobacterium sp. | reverse complement strand
ATGAACTCCATGCTGGCGCAGGTCCAGCCCGAGGTGGTCTTCCACCTCGCCGCGCAGATCGACGTCCGGCGATCGGTCGACGATCCGGAGTACGACGCGACGGTGAACGTGTTGGGCACGGTGCGTCTGGCGGAGGCGGCGCGGCGCGCCGGTGTCCGCAAGATCATCAATACCTCCTCCGGTGGCTCGATTTACGGAGTGCCGCAGCGGCTCCCGACCGACGAGACCGCACCGGTGGATCCCGCCTCTCCGTATGCGGCGAGCAAGGTGTCCGCCGAGATATTTCTCAACAGCTTCCGGCGGCTCTACGGCATCGAGTGCACCCACATCGCGCCGTCGAATGTCTATGGTCCCCGTCAGGATCCGCACGGCGAGGCGGGCGTGGTGGCGATCTTCGTTCAGGCGATGTTGTCCGGTGAACCCACCACGGTGTTCGGCGACGGCACCAATACCCGCGATTACGTCTACGTCGATGATGTGGTGGATGCCATGGTGCGTGCATCCGGTGCGGTGGGTGGAGGCCGGCGGTTCAACATCGGCACCGGAGTTCAGACCAGCGACCGCGCGCTGCACACGGCGGTCGCGGCGGTGGTCGGAGCACCGGACGAACCGGGCTTCGCCCCGCCGCGACTCGGTGATCTCACCCGGTCCTGCCTGGCATCGGGCACCGCGCGGACGGTGCTCGGATGGCAGCCGCTGGTGCCCCTCGAGGAGGGGCTGGCGCGGACCGCCGACTACTTCCGCGGTCAGCCCGTCTAATTCTCGCGTGTCTGCGCGTTCTGCAGGGCGACCGCCCGCGCCAGCTGGGCGTAGCGCACCTCGAGTTCCTTGAACCTCAGGTACGTACTCAGTGTCGTGAAGACGAACGCGATGATGAGCGCATAGGACAGCAGGTCCGTACCGCGGTCGACCCCCAGCCAGTTCGCCACGACGGTGGTGTCGTCGGGTCGCAGGATCGCATACACCGCCGCGATCACGAACAACACGTAGCCCACTTTGACCCAGGCCTTGGCTTTGGCGTTGGTGCGGGCGCGCAACAGGTACACCAGCAGTGAGATCACCGCAGCGATCAGCAGCACCTGAATGAAATTCATCGCCGCATCCTTCCTCGGAGGAATCCGTCGAAGACGATGTTGACGCCGTTGAGCAGGGGTTGGCCCTTGGACATCGAGTAGTCGGTGTAGAGGATCTCCACCGGCACTTCGGCCACCCGCCAACCGTTCTCGTCGATCAGCGAGATGAATTCGCTGGCATGGCTCATACCGTTCATGGTGAGGGTCAGATTGTCGGCGACCGTGCGGTTGAACACCCGCAGGCCGTTGTGCGCATCGGTCAGCCCGAGCCGGCGGCTGCTCGGACTCAGCCACGCCGCGGTCCGAAGTATCAGCTTCTTCAGTGTCGGTGTGCGGCTGACGGCGGAGCCGTCGAAACGGGTGCCGATCGCGATATCGACATCCGCGCGGGCGAGCCGGTCGATCATCGCGACGACGTCGGTGACGCGGTGCTGACCGTCAGCGTCGAAGGTAGCGAACACCTCTGCTCCCGGTTGCCGACGTGCGTACTCCACTCCGGTCTGGATGGCGGCCCCCTGGCCGAGGTTGACCGGATGACGCACCACGTGTGCCCCAGCCGACAGCGCGGCGGCGGCGGTGTCGTCGGAACTGCCGTCATCGACACACACCACATGGCTGAACACTGAGCACAACTGCGTGACCACCTCGCCGATGACCGCGCTCTCGTTGAAGGCGGGAACGATGATCCAGACCCCGCCGGTGCCGGCGTGCCCGGTACTCATGTGCTCGGTGTTGATGCCCATCAAGCTACATTCCCCCGTCAGTCCGCCCGGGCCAATGCGGCGGTGTGTACGGCGATCCCGACCATCGGACCGCACAGCAGCGCCACCACGGTGCGGGCCGGCAAGTCCAGCGGCAGCGTGAGTAACGCCCCGGCGGCCACCGTCGCACCGACCCAGCCCACCGAATACGCCCGGTGCAGGGCGGCGGCCACCGTCGCGGCTCCGGTCAGCGTCAACAGCGCCACCGACACCGCGCCCGCGGTGAGCCATGCCAGCAGCGGCCCGCCGGTCTCGTACTCGGTGCCGAACGCCGTTCGTATCAGCCACGGTCCGATCAGCCCGGCGACCAGCACGCCCACCGCCCCGACCCCGATGACCAGTGCTGCCGGCGCGAGCAGGGCGCGCAGACGCGCTCCGCGGTGATCGACGAAATAGGCGATGAGGTTGCCCTGCATCGCGGTCAGCGGAACCAGCAGCGGAGCCCGGGTCAGGGTGACCGCGAGGATCACCACGCCGCCGGCGGCGCCGAGTTCCCCGGAGGTGGCCTTGAGCAGAACCGGGAAGCCCATGACCAGGACCGCACTGGCGCCCGCCGCCGCGATCGAATGCGATGCCCCGCGCAGGAATGACGACACGCCCCCGGGGGTACGTAACCGGGCGGCCGAGCGGGCAGTGGGGGAGAAGACCAGCAGCAGCACCCATGCCACCGCTCCGGCGACCGTCGCCCACAGGAATCCGGCGAGCCCCCAACCCAGGACGAACGTCGCCGCGGCGATCGCCACCCGGATGGCGGCGTCGGTGACCATCAGGGAGCCGTACTGGGTCCAGCCCCCCACTCCGGCCAGCATCCCGAGCAGCGTGGCATGCAGGCAGAACCCGCCGAGTCCGGCCGCCAGCAGGGTCACCGACAGGGCTGTGGAACCGGTGAACACATGCGCAGCCCACAGTGGCGAGGTCACGGCGATCGCGGCCGCCGCGGCAGCACCGACTCCGGCCGCGACCAGCATGGGCCGTGTGTGCGGGCCCCCGGGCGTCGGCACGTACGCGGCGGAACGCACCTCCCGGGTGGCCTCCTGCAGCAGTCCGTTGGCGGCGCCGGTGAACAAACCGAACGCCCCCCAGAACACCGCGAACACCGAGAATCCCGCGGGTTCCAGATCCCGCGCCGCCAGGTACAGCACCGCGTAGCCGCACACCGCCGTCAGGACGGTCGCGATGCCCACCCGGGCCACGCTTCCCCGGGCGCCCGGCCCGGCGGCGCGCAGCGCATCGAAGGGCGCATCAAGGGGAGCAGCGGCGTCGGTCACAGCGCAGCGCAATCGGTCACAGCGCAGCACAATCGGTCACAGCGCAGCGCAATCGGTCATCGCGAATCGCCCTTGGTCACAGCGCTGGAACTTCGACGGAGTACAGCCAGGCGTCCCACAGGGGCCGTAGCGATACCTGCGCGTAGTTGGCCGCCATCCCGGTGAAGTCGTCGGTGACGACCGTGCTGTGCCGGTGCCGAGTGGACCAGTTGCGCAGCAGATCGAAGAACTTGGCGTCACCGATGACGCCACGCAGCGCGTGCAAGGTGAGAGCGCCGCGTTTGTAGACGCGGTCGTCGAACATGTTGAGCGCTCCGGGATCGGCCAGCAGCAGGTCCTGCGGGGAGCTGACCAGTCGCCGGTGGTGGGTACGGGCGAGTTCATCGGCGGTCGGGCCGCCGGAATTCTCAGACCAGAGCCACTCCGCGTAGCAGGCGAACCCCTCATGCAGCCAGATGTCGCGCCAATGACGCACGGTGACGCTGTTGCCGAACCACTGATGTGCCAGCTCATGAGCGATCAGCCGCTCGTGGCCGCGGCTACCGTCGCAGTGATTCGCTCCGAAGATGGAAATCCCCTGGGCCTCAAGGGGAATCTCCAGATTGTCCTCGGTCACCACGACGGTATAGCCCGCCGCGAGCGGATAGGGCCCAAAGAGTTTGGTGAACAACTTCATCATCTGCGGCTGGCGGGCGAAGTCGTGATCAAAGTTTGCCCGCAGCCGCTCGGGCAGCACCGCGCGCATTGCAACGGGTGCCTTGGGGAACGGGTGGTTGACGTACATGCCGATCTGTAAAGTGACCAGATAAGTCGATGTCGGCTCGGGCTGCTCGTAGATCCAGTCGGTCTGGGCGGCGCGGACCTTTCGCGAAACCAGTTCACCGTTGGCCACCGTGCGATAGGGACTGTCGGTACTGATCTGGATGCGATAGCTGGCCTTGGCGCTGGGGTGATCATCGCAGGGAAACCAGGATGGGGAGCCGTTGGGTTGGCCGGCGACCAGTACGCCGTTGGACAATTCCTCGAATCCCACTGTGCCCCAGATTGAATTGATCGGCTGAGGGGACCCGCCATAGCGCACCACAATCGACATCGCCGAGCCGGCCGGCAATGCGGTCTCGAGCCGGATGCGCAGCTTGCCGCCACCTGTTGCGAAATGAGCCGGCCGCTGCCCGTTGACGGCGACCTTGCTGACGGCAAGGGAATCGGAGATGTCCAGGGTGAAGGTCCTCAACGAAGCCAGAGTGACCGCCGTGATGGTCGCGGTACCGGTCAGTCGATGGCTGGAGACCTTGTATTCCAGGTCGAGAACATACCGCGACACCCGATAGCCGAAGTTACCGCTGCCGGGCAGATACGGGTCGATTACCGGGGCGTGGGTGCCCTTCTTTGCCACCCGCTTCATGCCGCATTTCCAGTTTCGGAGCGCCGCCGCTGCGATTTTGAGCGCTTCCTCGAAATCGACCACGGTGCAATGGGATTGCCTTGCCAGCGACTCGACGGCGGAACTTCGTCGCCCCGCATCACCAGCGAGGCCGGCCCAACGGTGGCACCGGCGCCGATCCGGGAGGCCGGCAGCGCGACGCAGTGCGGACCCAGCGTGGCACCGTCCTCCAGTGACACGGTGTCCATCCGCATGATCCGGTCGTGGAACAGGTGCGTCTGGACCACGCACCCCCGGTTGACCGTGCTGGCGTCGCCCAGGCTCACCAGGTCCGCCTCGGGCAACCAGTAGGTCTCGCACCACACACCCCGGCCGATCGTGGCGCCCAGTGCGCGCAACCACAGATTCATCACCGGCGTCCCGTTAGCGGAGCGGGCGAACCATGGCGCAGCGACCGTCTCGACGAAGGTGTCGACCACCTCGTTACGCCAGACGAATGATGACCACAGCGGGTGCTCCCCGGCCGGAATACGGCCCACCACAATCCATTTCGCCGCGACCGCCGATATCCCGGCCACCGCCCCGGCGATCAGCATCACTACCCCGCAACCCAGTGCGGCCCATAGGTAGCCGCCGCGCAGTGCGAGGGCTTGAAGGCCGGCCAGCATCGCCGCCCCGATCGCGAAGCTCACCATCACCGGAATGAGCCGGCACGTCTCGACGCTCGCCCGCATGACCTTCAGGCGCATCGGCGGAGCGTAGGTCAGCGCCCGGTCGGCCGCCTCGGCGCGCCGCCGCAGCCGGATCGGCGGGCTGCCCAGCCAAGACGAACCGGTCTTGGCTTTGGACGGGGTGGCGGAGAGCACTGCGACCAGTCCGTCGTCGGGAACCCGCCGGCCAGGTTGAGTGATTCCGGAGTTGCCCAGGAAGGCGCGCTTACCCACGATGGCCTTGCCGATGTGAATCCAGCCGCCGCCGAGTTCATAGGAGGCCACCATGGTGTCGTCGGCCAGGAATGCGCCGTCCTCCACGACGGTGAACTTCGGGGTGAGCAGGGCGGTCGAGATCTCGGTGTCGCGGCCTATCTTCGCGCCGAGGATCCGCAGCCACAGTGGAGTCAGCAGGCTGGCATACAGCGGGAACAGGTAATTGCGCGCCGCGTCCATGAGTCGCTCGGTGGCCCACATCTGCCAGCCGACCCGGCTGCGCACCGGGTGATAACCCTCACGCAGACCCACGGAGAGCAGGCGCACCCCCAGCACGGTCAGGAGCGCATACACCGCCAGCGCGACGCACGTGGCCACCGGAATCCAGGGTGCGGCGGTCCGCAACGCTTCGGCGAGTGTCACCGTATTGCGCACCGCCCAGGCCAGCACCGCGAGACCGGCCCCCAGTGCGGCCAGCGGCATTGAGGCAATCAGTAGCGAGGAGATTCCGTAGACGGGAACCCAGTGCACCGCCCGGGGCGGGCGGTGGTCGGGCCAGGGATGGCGGGCCTTGCCGGACTTCACCGCGGGGGAACCCTTCCAGTACTGGCCGTTCTTCACCCTGCCGATCACCGCGGAACCGGCCGCCACGTCGGCGTCGCGGCCTACCTCGGCACCCGGGAGCAACGTGGTGCGGCTGCCGATCGTCGCGTCGTTGCCGATCGTGATCGGGCCGACGTGGAATATGTCGCCGTCGATCCAGTGCCCGGTGAGATCGACCTCCGGTTCGATGGAACTGCGGTGTCCCAGCGTCAGCCAGCCGGTGACCGGCGGTGCGGAATGCAGGTCGACGCCTTTTCCAACGTTGTTGCCCAGGGCCCGCGCGTAGTAGACCAGCCATGGGGCGCCCCCCTGGTTCTCCGCTCCGCTGGCTTCGGCCAGCCGTTCGGCCAGCCACACCCGCAGGTGCTCCGGACCGCCGCGACGGTAGCTGCCGGGCTGCAAGCCGCTCGTCAGCAGCCGCGCGCCGAGCACCGCGATTCCCATGCGTCCGGGTGGTGTCACGAACACCACGAACGCCGCTGCGACCACCCACCAGTTGAGAGGAACCAGCCACGGCAGCGGGTGCAGGCCGGCCGCGACGTTGTTCAGCACCGCCAGCCAGATCAGCCATGCCGATGCGGTCAGCGTCGCCAGCGGCACCGACAGCAGCAGCTGTGCTGCGCGGGTGATCACCGGCGTCGGCTTGACCAGCCGCGGGGTGACGGCGACCGGCGGGGACTGCTCGCGGCCGAGATCCTCCAGGAATCCTGCAAGGGACCCGAGCCGGGGGTGGTCGTAGAGATCGGCGACGGTCATCTCCGGATAGTGCGGGCGCAGCGCGACAACGAGTTGCGCGGCCGCCAGCGAGCCGCCACCGAGTGCGAAGAAGTCGGCCTCGGGCCCGTCGATGACCGTGCCGAGCACGTCTTGCCACAGCTGCGCGAGTGACCCCATGGTGCCGCCGAGCTGGGCGCCGACGTCAGGAACATCGCCTGGCGGCGGCCACGGCAGCGCGTCACGATCCACCTTGCCCGAGGTCCGGGTAGGCAGTTCGTCGACCACGACCAGCCGGGGCACCAGCGCCGCGGGCAATGACCCGGCGAGGTGCGCGCGGGCCGTCGCAAGGTCGAACTGCGGATCGGCCGAGGCGATGTAGCCGACGAGAATCGGTGTGCCGCTTGCGGATTTGCGCACCGCGGCCGCTCCGCCGCTGACGCCGGGCAGGTTCACCAGCGCGGAGTCGACCTCACCGAGTTCGATACGGCGTCCGCCGACCTTCACCTGGTCGTCGGCGCGCCCCTGGAAGTACAGACCGTCGGGCTCAAGGCGGACCAGGTCGCCGCTGCGGTAGGCCCGGGTCCAGCCGAGCGCCGGCATCGGCGCGTACTTCTCGGCGTCCTTGACCGGGTCGAGATAGCGGGCCAGGCCGACCCCGCCGATCACGAGTTCGCCGACGTCGCCCACCGACACCGGTGCTCCGGCGCTGTCGACGACGGCTAGATCCCAGCCCTCCAGTGGCAGGCCGATGCTGACCGGTGCGCCGCTGCGCAGTTGCGCCCCGCAGGCGACCACGGTCGCCTCGGTGGGTCCGTAGGTGTTCCACACCTCGCGGCCCTCCACCGCCAGCCGCTCGGCCAATTCCGGTGGGCAGGCCTCGCCGCCGAATATCAGCAGCCGCACCGCCTCCAGTGCTTCGGCAGGCCACAGTGATGCCAGTGACGGGACGGTGGAGACCACGGTGATGTCCCGCGACACCAGCCATGGGCCGAGATCCATTCCGCTGCGCACCAGGGCCCGCGGTGCGGGCACCAGGCACGCGCCGTAGCGCCAGGCCAGCCACATCTCCTCGCAGGATGCGTCAAACCCCACCGACAGCCCGGCCAGTACCCGATCATCCGGGCCGATCGGGTTGTCCTGCAGATACATCCGCGCCTCGGCATCGACAAAGGCTGCGGCGTTGCGGTGGGTGACCGCCACACCCTTGGGGACGCCGGTGGAGCCGGAGGTGAAGATGATCCACGCGTCGTCACCGGGCTGCGGATGTGTCGCGCTCCAACCGCGGGAGGCTCCCGGGCCGCGGCACAGTCCGGCCTCGGTGATGACGCCGACCACACCGGCCTCGGCGAACACCAAATCCGCCCGTTCGTCGGGGTCGTCGGCGTCGACCGGCACGTAGGCGGCCCCGGCGGCCATGGTGGACAGGATGGCCATATACAGCGAGTAACTGCCCGAGGGCATCCGGATGCCGATCCGGTCTCCGCGGCCGATCCCGCGGTCTGCCAGCCAGCGTGCTCCGGCCTCGATGTCGGCGACCATCTCGGCGTAAGTCAGTTGTACGTCGCCGTCGTCGATGCCGGTGGCATCGGGGTGACGATCGGCGGTCTCGAAGAGGATGCCCACCAGCGTGCGTGGCGCCGGTGCACGGTCCGACAGCAGGTACTGCGGGGGTACCTCGGGCTTGCCCACGACTGTGAATCCTAGGGCGCGGTTCGCACTCAGGCGCCGCACCTGAGACACTGGGAAGGCAGAGGGGAGTATTCCTTCGCCGCGGTGTCGTCACCACGTCGACGTTCCGGATCACCGGTCGGTCGTCCGGTACCGCGGGTCGCTGACAGCGGCGGAAGAGACCTCGGGCAGGGGATTCGTTGATGGCCGGAGGTCTGCTCACGTGAATGTGTCCACGCTCGAGTGGGCGATCACCCTCGGGGCGACCCTGGCCGTGCTGGTGTTCGATCTTTTCGTTTCGGTCCGGCGCCCGCATGAGCCGAGCCGCCGCGAGTGCGTCATCGCCCTGTCGATCTACGTCGGCCTCGCCATCGCCTTCGGGTTATGGGTGTGGAACTTCCACGGCGGCCAGTTCGGCCTGGAATTCTACGCGGGCTGGCTCACCGAGTACAGCTTGTCGATCGACAACCTGTTCATCTTCATCATCATCATGGCCAGCTTCAACGTCCCCAAGGTCCACCAGCAGCAGGCGCTGCTGGTCGGCATCGTGCTGGCCCTGATCTTCCGCGGCATCTTCATTGCGCTGGGAGCCGTCGCCATTGCGCAGTTCTCGTGGATCTTCTACATCTTCGGCATCTTCCTCGTGGTCACCGCGATCCGGCTCGCACGCGATACCGAGCACAGCGACGACGCCGACAACGTGGTGGTGCGGTTGGCCAAGACCTATCTCAACACCACCGACCGCTGGGACGGTTTGAAGCTTTATGTCAAGGAGGGGAACAAGCGGCTGATGACGCCGATGTTCCTGGTGATCGTCGCGTTGGCCACCACTGACCTGCTCTTCGCCGTCGACTCCATTCCAGCGATCTACGGACTGACCAGTGAGCCTTACCTGGTGTTCACCGCCAATGTCTTCGCGCTGATGGGTCTGCGCCAGCTCTACTTCCTGCTCGGTGATCTGCTCAACCGGCTGGTCTACCTGTCCCAGGGTCTGGCATTCATTTTGCTGTTCATTGGTGTGAAGCTTCTGCTGCACGCGTTGCACGAGAACGAACTGCCGTTCATCAACGGCGGTGAGCCGGTGGGTGTGCCGGAGATCCCGACGCTGCTCAGTCTCGCGGTGATCGTGCTGACGCTTTTCCTCACCATGGTCGCCAGCCTGGTGAAGACCAGATTGGCCAGCCGGACCTGAAGCCCTCAGGCCCAGTTGTCGTAGCCGCCCTCGGGGCCGAGCATGCGTTCAAGTCGGCTGCGATTGAGCTTGGCGATCTCGTTGCGCAGCACCTTGCGCTCGGTCTCGGCATCGTTGTGCATGCGGTCCTCGATCGCTGCGATCACCCCCCGGGTAGGGCGGTCGTCGGCCAGCGATCCGACATGCATCACGTACTCGAAGCCGAAGCGACCGGAGTACGTTGCCGCCGCCCGGCGCAACTCGTCCATCACCTCGGCGCGAGCGTCCCACACCGAGCATTGCTCAGCGTGTGACCAGGCGCTGCCGGGTCGGCTGCCCACGCCGGGGTAAGCCTGCATGATCTCGTCGACGGACTCCTCCGACAGCGCGAACAACACCGCATCGCACGCGGTGAACAGCGCGTCGCGGCTCGGATAGGGCCGTTCACGCGCCAGGTCTGCGGCCATGGTCACGCTGTTGCAGCACTCATAGAGAGCGTGCACGGCCTTGCGTCTGGGCAGTTCGTTGAAGGCATCCAGCCCGATGCCCTGGTGTAGCAACACGCATCGGATCATGTCCGGTGCAGACCACAGCCGCGTTACCCCGCGTTACAGCGAGGAAAACTCTTGGATCGCACTTCTCGGTCAGTGATGACCTTCGGTGGTGAACCGCTGCCGCGAACGTTCCACCTCAGCCTCGGCTTCGGCACGGCCGACGAAGTTCGCCCCCTTCACGAACTTGCCCGGTTCGAGATCCTTGTAGTGCACGAAGAAGTGCTTGATCGCTTCGAGTTCGAAGCTCGGTACATCGGCGAGATCGGTGATGTGATCCCAGCGCGGATCGCCGGCCGGAACGCAGACCACCTTGTCGTCGCCGCCGGCGTCATCGACCATCTGGAACATGGCGACCGGCCGTGCCTCGACGATGACGCCCGGGTGCACCGACTCCGGGAGCAGGATCAGGGCGTCCAACGGGTCGCCGTCCTCACCGAGGGTGTCGTCGATGAAGCCGTAGTCGGCCGGGTAGCCCATCGGTGTGTAGAGGTACCGGTCCAGGCGCAGGCGACCGGTTTTGTGGTCGATCTCGTATTTGTTGCGCTGGCCTTTCGGGATCTCATTCGTGACGTCGAACCGCATCGCGAGACTCCTTCCCGCCAGTTTCGCGCCATTGTGGCCCGGTGGCGACGGGGACTAACCCTAATGGAGCGATACCCTTGGCTACCGTGCCCTTGGCGAACCTGGGCACAGAAGTGCACAGACCGGGGGCGTAACGCCGACCCGCCAACCACGAGGGAGCGTCATGGGCCGTACGCGGGCGCGTGGCCGCCACGTACTGCTGGCCGCGGGTGTGGTGGGTGTGGTGGCGGTGGTGGTCGCGGCGGCGGGCCTGCTGAGCGCCGGCGGCCGCAGCAACGCCCAGGTTCCCCCACCGCGCGCGCCGGCCAGTGCCAAGCCGGCGGTGGTGGCACTGCCGGATTCGGCAGCGGTGCCCACCACCGCCGGGATGAGCGCCGCCCTGGCCGCGGTCGTCGCCGACCCCGATCTCGGCAACCTCACCGGCCGGGTCACCGACGCGCAATCCGGCCGGCAGATCTGGGAACAGCGATCCGATCTGCCGATGCAACCGGCATCCACCATCAAGGTGCTCACCACCGCTGCCGCGCTGCTGACTCTGGACCGCAACGCCCGCCTCACCACGACCGTTCAGGCCGCCGACCAGACGCGCATGCCCGGGGTGGTGGTTCTTGTGGGTGGCGGGGATCCGGTCCTGTCGGCCGCGCCGCCGGGTGAGGAGTCCTGGTATCGCGGGTCGGCGCGAATCGCCGATCTGGCCGATCAGGTCCGCAAGAGCGGCGTGATTGCCACTGCCGTGCAGGTGGACAACTCGTTGTTCACCGGTCCTGACATGGCGCCCGGCTGGGACCCCGCGGACATCGGCGGCGGCGACATCTCGCCGATTCAGTCGGTCATGCTCGATGCCGGTCGGATTCAGCCGACGACCATGGAATCCCGCCGATCGCCGACCCCCGCACTCGACGCCGGACGCGCGCTGGCCGTCGCGCTCGGCGTCGACCCGGCCAAGGTCACGTTCGCACCCGGCCCGGCGGGCGGCCGCCAACTGGCGTCGGTGCAGTCGGCACCGTTGATCGAGCGATTGCGGCAGATGATGAACGCCTCGGACAATGTGATGGCCGAGACCATCGGCAGGGAGGTGGCCAAGGCCACCGGGCAGCCGCTGAGCTTCGCAGGCGCCGCCGAGGCCACCATCAGCAAGCTGGCGTCGGTCAAGATCGACATGACCGGGGCCTCGCTGGTCGACTCCAGTGGCCTGTCGGTGGCGAACCTGCTCACCTCGAAAAGTCTCGACGAGGTGATCAACGCCGCCGCCGGGCCCGGGCAGCCGGAATTACGGCCCATGGTGGACCTGCTTCCGATCGCCGGTGGCAGTGGCACCCTCTCCGAACGGTTCATCGGGGTGGACGCGCGCAACTCCGCCGCCGGGTGGCTGCGCGCCAAGACCGGGTCGCTGACCAAGACCAACGCACTGGCCGGCATCGTCACCGACATCAGGGGCCGGGTGCTGACCTTCGCATTCATCTCCAACAACGCCGGGAACACCGGCCGCACCGCGCTGGACGCTCTGGCCACGACGCTGCGCGCCTGCGGATGCGGGTCATGATGCGGGTTCTCGGCCCGCTGTCATGAGTGACTCCTCGCAACGGACCGTCGGCGCCGCCGTCGACTGGAAGTTCGCGGGGACTGTTGGGGCCCGGCTGGCCCGCCCCGGTCCGCCGGCGACCGAGTACACCCGCCGCCAGGCCATCGAGGAACTGGCCCAGGCGTCCCGCACCGCCGAGGGTCCGGTCCGGGAGGTCACCGGATTGTCGGTGGACGCCCCGGTGCCGGATGCGCGCATCGTCGACCGCACCGGGTGGATCCGCGCCGCCTCCGAGTCGATGCGGGTGATGACCGGGGGCAGCCAGACTGCTGCCTACTCAACGGCGGCCAACGCCACGGCGGCCAACGCCGGGGCGGGCCGCATCGCCGGCGCGCAGACCGGAGCGGTGCTCGCCTTCATCTCCTCCGGAATCCTCGGCCAATACGACCCGTTCACCGACGCGGACGCCGGCGGGAGCCTTCTGCTGGTCTATCCGAACGTCATCGCCGTCGAACGCCAGTTGCGGCTCCCGCCCCGCGATTTCCGGTTGTGGGTGTGTCTGCACGAAGTCACCCACCGCGTGCAGTTCACCGCCAATCCATGGCTGGCCCAACACATGTCACGCACCCTCGGTGTTCTGACATCCGACTCCGGCGACGTGGGTCGAATCGTCAGCGGGCTTGCATCTTTCGTCAAGGACCGCCGCGCCGCGCCGCCCGGCGCCCATTCCGACGGGGTGCTCGGCCTACTGCGCGCAGTGCAGGCGCAGCCGCAGCGTGAGGCGCTGGATGACCTTCTGGTGCTCGGCACGCTACTGGAAGGGCACGCCGACCACGTGATGGACGCTGTCGGTCCGGCGGTGGTGCCGTCGGTGCAGATGATTCGGCACCGCTTCGACGACCGTCGGCAGCGCCGCCAGCCTCCCCTGCAGCGGCTGCTGCGGGCACTGCTGGGAATGGATGCCAAGCTGAGCCAGTACACCCGCGGAAAGGCATTCGTCGACCACGTGGTGGGTCGAGTCGGGATGGCGCGCTTCAACGCCGTGTGGTCGGGCCCGGATACCCTTCCGCAGCCGGCTGAGATCGAGGATCCGCAGCGGTGGATCGACAGAATTCTTTAGGGAAGCGTTCCGCGGAGACGCTGCGCCGCGC
>JAIOQK010000179.1 GCA_021413425.1 Mycobacterium sp. | reverse complement strand
CCCCGCGGCACCGATGTGGTGGTGGCTCCGGGCCGGACGGTCGATGAGGTGCTGCGGTTGGCAGCCTCAGCTGATCAGTTGTCCCCGCACGTCTTGGCTTCGGCCATCGTCGACGATGCCCGTCGGCGCGGTCTGAGCCTGAGCATGCCCAGAGACGTCGAAGAGGAGGCCGGCACCGGTGTCTCGGCGATGGTCGACGGCCACCGGGTGCACGTCGGCAACCTCGGGGTGGACGGTGACATCACCGACTGGAGCGCCTCGGTTCTGTCCCGGGCGTCACTGGACGGCGCGGTGGTGGCCTGGGTGCGCATCGACGGTGAGTTGGCCGGGGCCATCCTGCTGGCCGACCCGTTGCGCCCGGATGCTCCGCGAACACTGCGCCGGTTGCGCGCCGCCGGCATCACCCGCCTGGTGATGCTCACCGGGGACCGTCCCGCCCCGGCCCGCGAGATCGGCACAGTACTGGGACTCGACGATGTCGCCGCCCAACAGACCCCCGCCGACAAAGTCGCCCGGGTGCGCGCCGAACGGGAACGCGCCGTCACCGCCATGGTGGGTGACGGTGTCAACGACGCGCCCGCACTGGCCGCCGCGGACGTCGGCATTGCCATGGGGGCGCGCGGATCGACCGCGAGTTCCGAGGCAGCCGACATCGTGCTGACCACCGACCGCCTGGACCGCCTCGCCGATGCGATGCTGATCGCTCGGCGTTCCCGGCGTATCGCCCTGCAGAGCGCGGTGATCGGCATGGGACTGTCTTTGGTGGCCATGGGATTCGCTGCCGTCGGTCTCCTGCCGCCCGCGGCTGGGGCCCTGCTACAGGAGGGCATCGACATCGCGGTGATCCTCAACGCGCTGCGCGCCCTGCGCACCGACCACGACACCACACCGCTGAGCCACGACACCGAAGAACTGGTGCGCCGCTTCGCCGGCGAGCACGACCGGATGCGCGACGACCTGTCGTTGTTGCGCGACACCGCCACGCGGATCTCCTCCGGTGATCGCGGATCGGCGCTGCAGAGTTTGCGGGCCACCGACAGCTTCCTGCAGGACACCCTGCTGCCGCACGAGGACGCCGAGGACTCCGCGCTGTACCCGGCACTGGCCGGCCCACTCGGCAGCGCCGAGGCCACCGCCACCATGAGCCGGATGCACGCCGAGATCCACCGGCTGTCCCAGCGACTGCACAGCCACCGTGAGATCGCCGAGGCCGCCGGTGCCGTGACGGCCGAACAATCCGACGACCTGCTGGCCTGCCTCTACGGCCTCTACGCTCTGCTGTGCCTGCACTTCGTGCAGGAGGAGGAGAACTTCTTCGTGCTCGCGCCCACGCCGGCCGACCGCCCATGACCGAGCCCGATGAGACGCGGCCCTGGCTGTCCCGCAATGTGCGGGTGCTCTCCGCGGTGTCGTTCCTGCAGGACACCGCCAGCGAGTTGCTCTACCCGTTGTTGCCGATCTATCTGACGACCGTGCTCGGCGCACCGCCGGCGGTGGTGGGTGCCATCGAGGGCGCGGCCG
>JAIOQK010000185.1 GCA_021413425.1 Mycobacterium sp. | reverse complement strand
GACACGCTGCTGGTGAACACGATCGACCCGGTGCGCCGGCTCTTCATGTGACCGGCCACCGCCCGCACGGTGTAGAACTGCCCATCGAGGTTGACCGACATCACCCGGCGCCATTCCTCGGTGGACATGGTGTCGACCGAGGACGGCCGGCCAGGCACGCCGGCGTTGGCGAAGCAGGAGTCGATTACACCGAAGCGCTCCAGGGTGGCCGCCACACCGGCCGCCACCGCCGCCTCGTCGCCGACGTCGACGGTGAAGGCCGCCACCGCAGCGGTGCCCCCGGCGCTCAACTCGGCGACGGTCGCCTGGTTGCGTTCGGCGTTGGTGCCCCAGATCGCCACCGACGCGCCCGCCTGATGCAAACCGCGGGCCATGCCCTTACCGATACCGCTGTTGCCTCCGGTCACCAGGGCGACGTGCCCGGTGAGGTCATGCCATGCGCGCACGTCGGTTCCTCTCGGTGGGTTAGATCATGTCTCGCGCGGTCAGCCAGCGCATGATCGGCCAGCCGACGAACACCGGCAACCACACCGTCAGCACCCGGTACAGCAGCACCGCAGGCACCGCGATGGCGGTGGGGACCCCGAAGGCCGCCAAACCGCCGATCAGCGCGGCCTCTACCGCGCCCACGCCGCCGGGGGTGGGTGCAGCCGACGCCAGCGTGCCGCCCACCATGGTGACGACGGTGACGGTGACGAACGTCGTCCCCCCGCCGAATGCCTCCACACTGGCCCACAACGTCAGCGCCATGCCCAATGTGGTTCCCGCGCAACCCAACACGATGAGTGCGAAGCGTTTGGGTTCGCGAACCAACTCCACCAGGTCGGTTCCGACCTCGTTGATCTTGGGTCGCACCGCGGTGTCGAGCCAGGTGCGCAGTTTGGGAACGAACAGGAACGCGCCCACCACGCCGAGGGCCACGCCGCAGATCAGATAGAGCAGGGTGAGTTTGGGTACGAAGTGCGACAGGTCGGCTGATGCGCCGGCGGCGACGGAGAAGAAGATGAGAAGCGCGACGTGAGTGATCACCTGGACCGCCTGCTGCACCGCCACCGCGGCGGTGGCCCGCACCGTGCCCAGTCCGGCCTTCTGCAGGAACCGGGTGCTCAGCGCCAGCCCGCCAACCCCGGCCGGGGTGGTGGTGGCCGCGAAGGTGTTGGCGAACTGCATGATCACCAGATTGCGGAACGACACCATCCCGGACGCGCATGCCCACAGCCCCGCCGCCGCCCCGACGTAGGTCAGCGCTGAGACCGCCAGGCCCAGCAACGCCCACCACCAGTTGGCGCTGCGCAGTTCGTGGAAGAACGCCGGCACCGTGGAGATGAACGGGTAGGCGACGTAGACCAGCGCGACAAGCAGCACCAGCTGGATGATCTGCTTGCGGGTGAAGCGGGTGATGGATTCGGTCTTGATCGCCTCTGCACCGGTTTGGGCGTTGACCTCGTCGCGCGCTGCTGCCAGAGCTGCTTTGGGGTCGCTGACGGTCTTGCGCAGCCGCG
>JAIOQK010000184.1 GCA_021413425.1 Mycobacterium sp. | reverse complement strand
GCTGGCCGAGCACGAAGGTGCGGAGGTGACGTTTCTGCCGTGCGAGCCCGACGGCTCAGTGACCCCCGCGGCGCTGCGCGAGGTGCTGGCACGCCACGACGACGTGGCCCTGGTCTCGGTGATGTGGGCCAACAACGAAGTTGGCACTATCATGCCGATCGCCGAATTAGCCGCCGTGGCAGCTGAATTCGACATCCCGATGCACAGCGACGCCGTGCAGACTGTCGGCCAGGTTCCGCTGGACTTCAGCGGGTCCGGGTGCGCGGCCATGAGCATCACCGCGCACAAGTTCGGCGGGCCGGCCGGAGTCGGCGCGCTGTTGCTGCGCCGCGACGTCGCCTGTGTGCCGCTGCTGCACGGCGGGGGACAGGAGCGCGACGTGCGGTCCGGGACACCGGATGTGGCCGGTGCGGTCGCGATGGCCACGGCCACCGAGATCGCCGTCACCGGCCTGGCGGTCACCGCGCCCCGGTTGCGCGCCCTGCGGGACCGGCTCATCGACGGCGTGCTCGGCGGGATCGACGACGTGGCGCTCAACGGCGCCACCGGTGACCATCGGCTGCCGGGCAACACCAACTTCACTTTCCGCGGCTGCGAGGGCGACTCGCTGCTGATGCTGCTGGATGCCAACGGAATCGAGTGCTCGACCGGGTCGGCCTGTACCGCCGGGGTGGCGCAGGCCTCCCACGTGCTGCTGGCGATGGGGCAGCAGCCGGGCGACGCGCGCGGATCGCTGCGGCTGTCGTTGGGCCACACCAGCACCGACGACGATGTGTCGGCCGTTCTCGCCGTGCTGCCCGGTGTTGTCGAACGGGCCCGGCGGGCGGCACTGGCGAGTGCAGCGGCCGGTGAACGGTGAGGGTGCTGGCCGCGATGAGCGGCGGCGTCGACTCCTCGGTGGCAGCCGCGCGGATGGTCGACGCCGGACATGACGTGGTGGGCGTGCACCTGGCGCTGTCGTCGGCACCGGGAACCCTGCGCACCGGCTCGCGGGGCTGCTGCTCCAAGGAGGACGCCGCCGATGCGCGGCGGGTCGCCGATATGCTCGGAATCCCTTTCTATGTCTGGGATTTCGCCGACCGCTTCGCCGAAGAGGTGATCGACGATTTCGTCGCCACCTACGCCCGCGGCGAGACCCCCAACCCCTGCGTGCGATGCAACGAAAGAATCAAGTTCTCCGCGCTGTCGGCCAAGGCGCTGGCACTGGGATTCGATGCGGTGGCCACCGGGCACTACGCGCGCCTGGAGCAGGGTCGGCTGCGTCGCGCCGTCGACCGCGACAAGGACCAGTCCTACGTTCTGGGCGTGTTGACCGCGGGGCAATTGGCGCACGCGGCGTTCCCGATCGGCGACACCGCCAAGCCGGCCATCCGCGAGGAGGCCGCACGCCGCGGCCTCATGGTGGCCGACAAACCGGACAGCCACGACATCTGCTTCATCCCCTCCGGTGACACCCGCGCGTTCCTCGGCGAGCGCATCGGCTTGCGGCCGGGCACGGTGGTCGACGCGGGCGGTGAGGTTCTGGCCCGCCACGACGGGGTGCACGGCTTCACCATCGGCCAACGCAAGGGCCTGGGCATCCCTGGACCGGGACCCGATGGCGAGCCGCGCTATGTGACCGCCATCGACGCCGAGACCGGCACGGTGCGGGTGGGCAGCGCGCAGGACCTCGAAGTGTGGGAACTGTCCGGCCG
>JAIOQK010000183.1 GCA_021413425.1 Mycobacterium sp. | reverse complement strand
CGTCGGGTCATCCGACGAGCCTAGACCGCCGGTGTGCGCTCCTGAACCTTCCACTCCTGGCCGTAGCCGTCGCGCAGCAGATCCAGGAACGGCACGGCGTCGAATGCCTCCGGGCCCAGCACACCGGCGCCCGACCACGCTCCGGTGGCCAGAAGTTCCAGTGCCACAACCGGATTCATCGCCGTCTGCCACACCACCGCCTGCGCCTTGTACTCCTTCATCGTCCAGGCGTTGTCGGCGACGTGATAGAGGTACACCTCACGGGGCGCGCCGTCCTTGCCGGTGCCGGTCACCCACAGCCCCGCGCAGGTCTTGCCCGTCATGTTCGGGCCCAGCGCCAGCGGGTCGGGCAGACACGCCGCGACCACGTCGCGCGGGCTCACCGACGCCTCCCCGGTGCCGGAACGCACCTTCACCGGCTCGGTGCGGTCCAGGCCCAGCTTGTTGAGCACCTGCAGCACCTCGATGAACTCATCGCCGAGGCCGAACTTGAAGGTCACCCGCTTGGCGTCGACCCAGCGCGGCATCAGCAGCACCTCTTCGTGCTCGACGTTGACACACTCCACCGGCCCGATGCCGTCGGGGAAGTCGAACACCTCCGGCTCGGAGAACGGTGCGGTGGTGTACCAGCCCCTGTCCTTCTCCCAAATCACCGGCGGGTTGAGGCACTCCTCGATGACCGTCCAGATGGAGAACGACGGCGCGAAGTCATATCCCTCGACGACGAGATTGGAGGCGTCGCGCACGCCGAGTTCGTCGATCGAGGAGAACAGATGATCAGCGGCGTAGCGGGCGAACACATCGGCCAGGCCGGGCTCCACCCCGATGCCGACCAACGCCAGCTGCCCGGCGGCCTCCCACGCATCCGCCTGCTCGAACTGCGCGTCGCCGAGTTTGATGTGAGCCAGTTCGTAGGGTTTGTCGGGGTGGCGGTGCGACAGGCTCATCGCGGTGTCCAGGTAGCCGGCGCCGGCGGCGAAGGCGCCGTTGAAGATCGGCATCACGAAGCGCGGGTCGACGACGTTGAGGACGTGGGTGATGCCGTGGCTGCGGCAGGCCTCGGTGACCGCGTCGGCGCTGGACGCGTCCAGGCCGATGCCGGTGAACCGCTTGTCGCCGATGCGGGCCACCAGGTCCGAGGCGCGGGCCGAGTCATAGTCGGCGATCAGATAGTGCTCGAAGAAGTCGCGGCGGGCGGCGATCAGGGCAGCCGAGGAGCCGACGCCACCAGCGCCGATCTGGAGAATGCGCATGCCGGGATCGTAGACCGGTGCCAGAATCTGCGCCTATGGCTTCCGATGAGGAAATCGCCGACCCGCCGATGCACGACCTGCAGTCCAAGGGGCTGAAGAAGGGGTCGGTCTCGCTGCTCGGCGCGGTGGCCATCGGGCTGGCCGCCACCGCGCCGGCCTACTCGCTGACCGGGGCGCTGGGCCCGGGCGCCGAGCGCGTCGGCTACCAACTGCCGATCGTGTTCATCATCGCGGTGATCCCGATGTACTTCGTGGCGCTGGCGTATAAACACCTCACCGACGCGGCCCCCGACTCCGGCACGGTGTTCACCTGGGGATCCAAGGCGATCCTGCCGCATATCGGCTGGATCGGCGGCTACGCCCTGATGCGGTCGTCCATCCTGGCCGGTGTGGGCGCGGCCGGGATCACGGTCAACGCCGTCAGCGTCGCGTTGGGTCTCGACGACCCGCCGGACTGGCTGAAGATCCTCATCGCCGCCACCTTCATCCTCATCACCACCGCACTGGTGGCCCGCGGTGCCGAGGAGTCCTCCCGCACCACGATCATCCTCACCGTCATCCAATACGGCGGGCTGATCCTGTTCGCCGGGATCCTGCTGATCAACGTGCTGCGCCTCGACCGCAACCCGACCGCCGAGCCGTTCTCCTGGCAGTGGTTCAACCCGTTCGCCGTCACCAGTTTCTCGGCCCTGGTGGGCGGGTTCCTGGTGGCGATCTTCATCTTCTGGGGTTTCGACGCCGCGCTGTCGATGTCGGAGGAGACCAAGGGCACCCCCGAACAATCCGGCCGGGTCGGCGTGACCGCGATCGTCATCATCCTGATCACCTACATCGTCATCGGGGTCGCCGCGCTGGCCTTCGCCGGGGTGGACGAGACCAGCCGGGGCAGCCTCACCTACGGCGACAACATCGAAGACGTCTTCTCCTCGATGGCCCGCGAGGCGGTCGGGCCCCTCGGCGCGGTGGCCGCGGCGGTGATCGTCGGACTCTCGGCGTTCTCGGCGACTATGTCGACGGTGATGTCGACGGTGCGCGGCCTGCTGGCGATGGCGACCTACAAGGCCCTGCCGGACCGGTTCGCCTCGGTCGATCAGGCGGTGCAGACCCCGAAGTTCACCACCTGGTTCCTCGGGCTGACCACGCTGGCCATCTACAGCGGTCTCACGCTGGTGAGCGACAGCATCGTGGAGGACTGCGTCTACAGCGTGGGCATCGCGATCATGCTCTACTACACCGTCGTCGCGGTGTCCTCGGTGGTCTATTTCTGGGACACCGCCTGGGACTCCTGGCGCACCGCACTGGGTCAGGTCATCCTGCCCGGCGTGGCGGCGCTGATGCTGATCCCAGTCGGGGTGTTCGAGGCCTACCGGATGATCAGCCCGGACTACGGCAGCGGCAGTTCGCTGGCCGGCATCGGCACGGTGTTTATTATCGGGGTGCTCAGCCTGATACTCGGCGTGCTGCTGATGATGCTGTGGAGCCTCAAGTCGCCGGCCTTCTTCCGCGGCGAGACGCTCAAACCGGAACGGACCCACCGCACCAAGGCGCCGTGAGCGGGTTCAGCGCAACGCGTTGTCGAGCAGTGCGGCGGTGCTGATGTAGGCGCAGTGACTTCCCACCGAGCTGATCTGGGCGTCGATCGGCCAGCGCCAGGGCGCCGGCGTGCGACCCAGCACCGGGAACGCCACCGAGGTCACCGTCATCAACACCGACCCGAACACGACACTGGCATACGGCTCACGAAACCGGTTGCGCAACAACACATGCGCGATACCGAATGCCGATCCGTATGTCCACCGCAGCGCCAGCGTGATCGCTCCGGCCTCACGCGGGGTCGGCTCAGGCAGACGCAGGAGTTTGGCGACGATCTGCCCGGGCACGACGCTGTCGTCATAGTCCAGGCCCTGGCGTGACCACAGCCCGACGACTGGTGTGCCGTCGGCGAGCGTGGCGACACCGGTGTAGCGGCCGCGGCGCAGAGTGCGCTCGACGTGGTACCAGACCGCCATCGCCACGGTGCCGCCGAAACCGGCGACCAGGCCGCGCCGGCCTGCCGACAGCCGGGGAACCCGTGCCATCGCCGCTACGCCGGGCAGGTCAGGGTGACGTTGACGGTGTTCGGGGCCGCGTCGGTGCCGTCGGGGGCGGCTGCCGAGACGACGGTGCATGCCGGGTTCGGATTACCGGTGCGGGTGACGACGACGTTGAGGCCCAGTCCCTGCAGCCGACCGATCTGCTGGATGCCCGGGCCGTCGGCCTCCCAGTTCAGCCCGGCGGTGGTGATGCCGGCCACGCAGCGCACCGATGTCCCGGTGGCGGCCACGCCGGTGCGGTTGATCTCAGCGGGCGCGCATGGCGCGCCGACGGTGAAGGCCTGGTTGTCGATATCCAGCGGTTCGGCCACCACGGGCGCGGCCATGCTCAGCCCGACGGCTGCCGTGAATCCCAGTGCGACAGCGATTTTCATGCGGGATCCAACTCGTGGGCCACCTGGCGCTCAGCACCTGAGACGGCGTCGTGGATCTGTTTCTCGACGATGTTCATCGCCAGCCGAGCGTAGACCCACTGGCTTGTGGTGGCCAGCTGACCTCGGCTGCTGGAGGTGAAGGTGATGGTCCAACTCAGCAGTGTGCTGATCCGGTTCTTGAACCCGACCAGATAGACCAGGTGCAGAAACAGCCATGACAACCAGGCCAGGTAGCCGCCGAACTCGAGCTTGCCGATCTTGGCGACCGCGTGATGGCGCGAGATGGTGGCCATCGAGCCCTTGTCGAAGTACTTGAACGGCGCCCGCGTCGCCGGGTCGTCTCTACTGCTCGCACTGAGCGAGTCAGCGGCAGCCGATGGTAAGTCGGTATATCTTCTCGGCGGCGCCGCAGGCATACCTGAGGTGGCATCACGTGCGCTCGT
>JAIOQK010000097.1 GCA_021413425.1 Mycobacterium sp. | reverse complement strand
CATCGGCCAACGCAAGGGCCTGGGCATCCCTGGACCGGGACCCGATGGCGAGCCGCGCTATGTGACCGCCATCGACGCCGAGACCGGCACGGTGCGGGTGGGCAGCGCGCAGGACCTCGAAGTGTGGGAACTGTCCGGCCGGGACCCGGTGTTCACCTCCGGTGTTGCACCCGCCGGTGCCTATGACTGTGAGGTCCAGGTCCGCGCGCACGGCGGTGTGGCCGCCGGCGTCGCCGAACTGCGCGACGGCCGGCTGAGCGTGTCACTGCGTGAGCCGCTGCGCGGTGTCGCGGCGGGGCAGACGATGGTGCTCTACCGCCCCGACCCCGAGGGTGACGAAGTCATCGCCAGCGCGACGATCTGCTGAAGCGGGGGTGGCTACTTCGGCAGCGGTTCGACGACGAGGGTGTCGGCCAGCTGGGCCAGCGGCGCCAGGTTTACGTTGATCGCGCCGTGGAACGGGACGTCGAGGGTGAAGATCACGGACATGGCGATGGCCGAGACGAACGCCCACCCGTACATCAGGTAGGGGCGGACGACTGCGGCAGCCGACGCTCCCATGGCCACTGCCAGCAGCGCGCCCGCGGCGATGAGCAATCCGATCATCAGCGGCGGCAACGAGCGCTGAGCGACGGCCGATACCTTCGCCTGGGCGGCGGTCAGAGCCGCGGCCGCCGATGTCATCGCGCTGGCCTCGGGTCCGGTGGTCGTGCGGTTGTAGGCGACGTTGTGCACGCTGTGCTGCAGGGTGTCGAAGGCCTGGGCGGACGGCAGGGCGGTGGTATCACCCCTGGCCAGGAATGCCGCGTCCTGGTTCACCGCGATGGTCAGATAGCGGTCGAGGTTCCCGACCACCTCGACGGCGCCGGCCCGATCCGAAATCGACTTCGTCGCCCAGACGAGTTGCTGGGCCGACGTGGACTCTGAGTCGATGGCCTCCTGGCCGGCGTTGATCGCCGACCATGTCATCGTCGCGGCGAACCCGATCAGGAAGGCGAAGGTGGCCCCGATCGGACTGAGCGTCTTACCCGCGTAGTCGGCGAGTTCGGTCCTCCGCTCCTCTGAACTGATCTTCCGAACCGCGTACCGCGACAGCAGGCTGAGGGCGGCGAAGAAGGCGAACCACACGATGATCAGCAGCCACCATGGTGAACCTTGAAGGAGCGTCATAGTGTCAACGTTAGGTCCCCGGGATACGTTTTGTCGGTGAGCGTCTTCGCCAGTGGCACCGGAGTGGGTTCCTGGCCGGGGTCAGACCCGCGTCGCGCGAGCGAGATCGTCGTCGGCGAATTGCAGTTGCCCCACCTTGTCGAGTTGCCCGACCGCGGTGTGGGGGCCGACCTGATCGGCCGGTCGGGGGCACTGCTGGTCGATATCGCCATCGACACGTCCACCCGCGGCTACCGGATCGCCGCGCGTCCCGGGGCGGTCATGCGCCGGGCGGCCAGCCTGCTCGACGAGGACCTCGATGCGCTCGAGGAGATCTGGGAGAAGACCGGGGGTGGCCCCGCGGTCAAGGTCCAGGCGCCGGGTCCGATCACCCTGGCGGCCGCGCTCGAACTGGCCAACGGCCACCGGGTGATCACCGACCCAGGCGCGGTGCGCGACCTGACCGCTTCGCTGGCGGAGGGAATGGCACTGCACAGTGCGCAGGTGGCGCGGCGGCTTTCGACCACGGTGGTGGTGCAGTTCGACGAGCCGTTGCTGGTCATGGCGCTGGCCGGGCGGCTGAGCGGGGTGACTGCGTTGAGCACGGTGCACGCGGTCGATGCGTCGGCCGCCGTCGGCCTGCTGGACCAGTGCGCGGCGGCGGTGGGCGGAGCGGCACTGTTGCACTGCTGCTCAGATGATATCCCCTGGAAGGTGCTGCAGCGCAGTGCGTTCCGCGCGCTATCGGTGGATGCGACGAAGCTTGGCGACGCCGCGCTGGACGGTCTGGGTGAGTTCGTCGACTCCGGCCGCAGTGTGGTGTTGGGCCTGGTGCCTGCTGTCGCCCCGGTCACGGCGCCCTCGGTCGAGGAATTTGCGGTGGCGGCCGCCGCGATCACCGATCGGCTCGGCTTCCCCCGCGCCCTGCTGCGCGATCAGATCGGGGTCAGCCCGACGTGCGGGTTGGCCGGCGCAGCCGAGGAGGGGGCGCGCACCGCACCCGCGCTGAGCCAGCGCGCGGCCGACAGCCTCGCGGCCGACCCGGCGGCGATCTAAGCCCGACCGGTCCGCTATCCGGGTTCGTCGTCGGGGCCGAGGAGTTCCTCGGGGTGGTGGTGATGGTTGATCCGGGGTTGGCCGCGGTCGAGGTGCGGTGGCGGAATCCATTCGGTTCGGTTGTCGTGCTTGCGTTTTCGAGTGGCCCATCCGGTCGCGGTGTCGTCAACGAGCCGGTTGTCGCACCCGCAGGCCAGGGTGAGTTCGTTGATATCGGTGGATCCGCCGTGTTGCCAGTCTCGCTCCGCGTGGTGGACCTGGGAGCGGTTGGGCGGGGCGGAGCAGCCGGGTTTGGTGCAACCCCGGTCCAGTGCATGTAGCGCCAGGCGCTGGCCAGGGCTGGCGGTGCGCCTGCGGCGCCCGTAGTAGAGCTGGATCTCTTTGGGGTTGTCGAACAGCAGCAGATAGGGGTGTCCGCCGCCGGCCGCCATCCG